>JBDLTM010000244.1:0-3728 GCA_039805805.1 Pseudomonadota bacterium
CTGGCTGCGATCCCAGAGCAGCATCAAGGGGAAGTTCAGCAGCAGGCAACCCAGCGCGAAAAGCGCCATGAGGCGTTGCGACTCCAGCTTCTGCTTCATGCCAGTCTCCACGGGAAGGCCGGTCGACAGCCGGCTCCAACATCGTCCATTCTCTCATTGTGTACCGGCAGCGCTTACCCTGCACTTACTTCGCAAAGCAGATAGCTTGGGCGTGTTCGGGTGCACAATGACATGAGGAACAAGCCGCCCCGCAGATTCACGACATGCCAGACTCCTTCAACTTCTCAGCCTCGCCCTTCGACTGCCTGACTGCCGAGGAGCGCCGGCTGGTGCGCAGGAGTCTCGACGTCGCCTACTACCGCAAGGGCGATGTCCTGCTGGCGCCGGGCAAGGCCCCCACCCATCTGTTCGTCATCATCAAGGGCCATGTGGCGCAATGGGATGGCGAGGAACTCGTCGGCAGCCACGGGCCCGACGACTGCTTCGATGGCCGGTCGCTGCTGGCTGGCAAGGTCAGCGACCGCTTCGTCGCCAGCGAGGAAGTCGTCTGCTACGAGCTCAGGCAGCAGGCGGTGACCGAGCTGATCGCCGCCAACGCCCGCTTCGGCGCCCTGCTGTTCTCGGACCTCGGCCACAAGCTCAGCGAACTGTCGCAGCGCCAGAGCCAGCACGAGATGCAGTCGCTGACGCTGGCCCGGGTCGACCAGGCCTTCGTGCGGCCTGCCCATCAGGTCGACGCGACCGACGACGTGGTCAAGGTGGTCAAGCTGATGCAGGCGCAGCGCACCTCGACCGTGCTGGTGCGCGACGCTCGCCAACCAGCGCCACGGCTCGGCGTGTTCTCGACCACCGGGCTGCAGAAGGCGATCCTGGACGGTCGGCCGCTCGACCAGTTGCCGGTCGGCGAGCTGGCGACCTACTCGCTGATCACGATCTCGCCATCGGACCAGCTGGGCGATGCGATGGCGCTGATGCTGAGCCGGCGCGTTCACCGCGTGGTGGTGGTCGAGGGCGATCGCGTGCTCGGCGTGCTCGAGGCGCTCGACCTCTTCAGCTTCCTGTCCAACCACTCGCACCTGATCCACGTGCAGATCGACCAGGCCGTCGACCTGCCTGCACTCAGCCAGGCCGCCGCGCAGATCACGAGGATGATCACGCTGATGCAGCGCAGCGGGATGCGGGTCACCCTGATCGCCCGGCTGGTGCAGCAGCTCAACGCCCGGCTGTTCGAGCGCGCCTGGCAGATGATCGCCCCGCCCGGGCTGGTCGCCAACAGCTGCCTGTTCGTGATGGGCAGCGAAGGCCGGGGCGAGCAGTTGCTCAAGACCGACCAGGACAACGGCCTGATCCTGCGCGACGGCTACCAGCCGCCTGCCAACCTGGCAGAGCTCTGCGAGCGGTTCTCGCGCACGCTGTCGGAATTCGGCTATCCCGAGTGCCCGGGGCGCATCATGGTCAGCAATCCTGACTGGCGTGCCCACCAGGCCGATTTCGCGCGCCAGGTGCGCGAGTGGCTGATCCTGCCCGACCCGGACAGCCTGATGAAGCTGGCCATCTTCATGGATGCGCACCCGGTATGCGGTGATGGCGAGCTGCTGGAACAGGTGCGCCGGGGCGTGCTGGCCCTGGCGCCCGACAACGAGGCCGTGATCGGGCGCTTCGCCTCGGTGATCATGTCCTTCGGCGAGAGCAGCCAGGGCTGGTGGAACAAGCTGTTCTCGCTCGGCGAGTCGGACAGCGGGATGGACATCAAGCGCGAGGGCATCTTCCCGCTGGTCCATGGCATACGGAGCCTGGCGCTGGCCCGGCGGCTGACCGAGACCGGCACTGCGGCCCGGATCGCCGCGCTGGTGGCCGACGGCACGATCGAGCCCTCCATGGGCTCGGAGCTCAGCGAGAGCCTGAGCTTCTTCATGAACCTCAAGCTCAAGGCTGGACTCGCCGAGCTCGACACCGGCCGCACCGTCACCGGCCGCGTCGACCCGCAGCAGCTCAGCTCGCTCGAGCGCGACCTGCTCAAGGACACGCTGGCCGCGGTCAAGCGCTTCAAGGCCGTGCTGTGCCAGCGCTTCCACCTGGATGCGATGTGATGGACAACCCGCTGTTTCCTGCCAGGCTGGCCGATGCGATCCGGCGCGAATGGCGCCTGCGCCACCTGAGCCTGCCCGAGTACGGCTTCCTGTTCGATCCCGAGCCGGAGAACGAATGGGTCTCGCTGGCCTGCGCGACCACCGGACATGACCTGCTGAATGACCGGGTGCTGTCGATATGCGCGATCAGGGTCTGCGGCAACCGGGTGCTGGGCAGCGAGAGGCTGGAGCTGCTGCTGCGACCCGAAGGTCCGGTGCCTGCCGAGGCGCTGCGCCGGCATCGGCTGCGCGAGCAGGACCTCGGGCAGGGCCTGGCGGCAGACGAGGCAGCGCGGTCGCTGCTGCGCTTCGTCGGCAGCCGTCCTCTGCTGGGCTACTACCTGGAGTTCGACATCGCGATGCTGGACCGCATCGTCAAGCCGCTGATCGGGATCGGCCTGCCGCAGCAGCAGGTGGAGGTCTCCTCGCTCTACTACGACTGGAAGGTGCAGCAGCTGCCACCCTACCAGCAGGACGGCGCCCAAGTCGATCTGCGCTATGGCAGCCTGCTGCTGGCACTGGGTCTGCCGGGACGCGATACACCCGATCCGCTCGACCGCGCGGTCATGAATGCACTGGCCTTCATCAAGCTCAGGCAGTTGTTGGCTCCAGCCTGAACCGCAGCAGGACGGCTGAACCGAGGCTGAGCAGCCTGAATGAAAAAACCGGGCGCGAGGCCCGGTTTCTCTTGACTGCCGCCGGAATCTCGCTCCCGGCGGTTTTCGCTCATCAGTGACCCGATGCGCCCGAGGCACCCAGGCCGGTCTCGGAGCGGACCTTCTGGACCGCGAAGGCCTCGCGCTCCTTGGCAGCGTCCTGGCTGCGATCGAGGATCGAGAACAACCAGATGCCGACGAAGCCGATGGTCATCGAGAACAGGGCAGGCGAGCTGTACGGGAACCAGGCTGAGCCCTTGGGGTTGCCCAGCGTGGCTTCCCACACCGAGGGCGAGACCACGGTCAGAGCGACCGAGGAGATCAGGCCCAGGAAGCCGCCGATCACGGCGCCCTTGGTGGTGCAGTCCTTCCACAGCACGCTCATGAAGAGCACTGGGAAGTTGGCCGAGGCGGCGATCGCGAAGGCCAGCGAGACCATGAAGGCGATGTTCTGCTTCTCGAAGGCGATGCCCAGACCCACTGCGATCACGCCCAGCGCCAGGGTGGTGATGCGCGAGACCTTCAGCTCGGAAGCGCTGTCTGCCTTGCCCTTCTTGATCACGGTGGCGTAGAGGTCGTGCGAGACGGCGGAGGCGCCCGACAGGGTCAGGCCAGCCACCACGGCCAGGATGGTCGCGAAGGCCACGGCCGAGATGAAGCCGTAGAACACGTTGCCGCCGACGGTCTTGGCCACCAGCACGGCTGCCATGTTGGCGGTGCCGGCACCACCCTTGATGATGCCCTTGGCAACGTCAGCCATCTCGGGGTTGGTCAGCACCAGGGTGATGGCGCCGAAGCCGATGATGAAGATCAGCACGTAGAAGTAGCCGATCCAGGTGGTCGCCCAGAACACCGACTTGCGGGCTTCCTTGGCATCAGGCACCGTGAAGAAGCGCATCAGGATGTGCGGCAGGCCGGCGGTGCCGAACATCAGCGCCATGCC
>JBDLTM010000245.1:0-3725 GCA_039805805.1 Pseudomonadota bacterium
CCTGCCCTTCGCCGAGGCCGAAGCCGGCGCGACCGCGGTCGAGCTGCTGCTGGGCCTGGCCTGGAAATGGGCTGAGCAGGACGGCGTGCCGCTTTCGCGCGCGCTGGCCGTGCTGACCCAGGGCCCGGCCGCCGTGCTCGGCGCCAGCCTGGGCGCGCTCGAGTCCGGCATCGGCCGCCTGGCCATCGGCGGCGTCGCCGACCTGTGCGTGATCGACCCCAAGGCGCACTGGACGGTCGACGACGACAGTCTGCGCAGCCGCGGCAAGCACACGCCCTTCGGCGGCCACGAGCTGCCGGTGTCGGTGCGCGCCACGCTGGTCGCGGGCCAGGTCGCGCACGAAGCCCAAGCCTGACTCCCCGCATGAAGTCCTTGCGTGCGGCTTGGCGGCTGCTGAGGGTGCTCGCGCACCTGATCTCGGGCGCCCGGACCATCCGGCGCGAGTTCGGCGCACTGGATTTCGGGCAGCGCCAGCTGCGGGTGCAGGCCTGGTCGCGCCGGCTGCTCGAGCTGATGGGCGTGCGCCTGCTTGTTTCTGGCGAGCTGCCGGCTGCAGGCCCCTTGCTGGTGCTGGCCAACCATATCTCCTGGCTCGACATCCTGGTGATCGACGCCGCGCTGCCGTGTCGTTTCGTCTCCAAGGCCGACGTGCGGCACTGGCCGCTGGTCGGGCAACTGGTCGAGGGCTCGGGCACGCTCTTCATCGAGCGCGACCGCCGCCGCGACGCCATGCGGGTCGTGCACCAGATGGCCGAGCGGCTGCAGGCAGGCGACCGGCTCGGCGTCTTCCCCGAGGGCACGACCGGAGACGGCAGCACGCTGCTGCCCTTCCACGCCAACCTGCTGCAGGCCGCGGTCGCCACCGATACCCCGGTGCTGCTGCTCGGCCTGCGGTACACCGATGCGCGCGACGGCCGTCGCCATGACGGACCGACCTATGTCGGCGACACCAGCCTGCTGGGCTCGCTCTGGTCGACGCTCAGCACGAGCGGCCTGCAGGCCGAGCTGCATGTCGGCGAACTCGACACGGCCCAGGGCCGCGATCGCCGCACCTGGGCCGAGGCCTTGCGGCGCGATCTGGCCCTGCGCCTGGACCTGCCGCTGCCCGGCTGAGGAGACGGACCTCTCCCACTTTTTGACTAGTTCACGACATGCCACTTTCCACACCACAGAACCGCCGGCAGGCCAGCACCCGCGAGACCCTGTTTCGCTGCTTTCGCCGCGACGACGGCCTCTGGGACATCGAGGGTGAATTGCGTGATTACAGGCAGGAGGCCTTTGGCGTGCGCAGCGGCCATATCTGGCAGGCCGGCGAGTTCATCCACCACATGCTGATCCGTGCCACCATCGACGAGGCCATGGGCGTGCAGGCGATCGAGGCGGTGATGGACGCTCATCCGCTGGGGCCCTGCCCGCAGGCGATTGCCAACATGCAGCGCATGGTCGGCTGCTCCATGGGGCGCGGCTGGCGCAAGGCGATCGACCAGCACCTCGGCAAGGTCGAGGGCTGCACCCACCTGCGGGAGCTGCTGTTCAACATGGCGACCGCGGCATTCCAGGGGCTGGAGGAGGTCCGCCAGGCCAGAGCACCCGACGCGCTGCCTCCCTATCTGGATACCTGCACCGCCTGGGATGTCTCCGGGCCGGTCGTCGAGCAAGTCTTCCCGCTTCATTACCGGCCGGCTGGCCATAGGTAGTTGCCGCAGCTGACAGCGGTTTTTCCTGTTGTACCATCCCTCCACGGGTGCTCGCGAGGCCGCAGTGCCCTTATCTATCAGAGGTGACAATGGAAGAATATTTGAGCTTGGCTTTTCTGGTGCAGGTGCTCCAGATCATCGCCATCGACATCCTGCTCGGCGGTGACAATGCGGTCGTGATCGCACTGGCCTGTCGCAAGCTGCCCGAGTCTCAGCGCAACAAGGGCATTGCCTATGGCGTGATCGGTGCGATCGCGCTGCGCGTCGTGCTGATCTTCTTTGCGCTGCAACTGCTCGCGCTGCCCTTCCTGAAGGTGGTCGGTGCCCTGCTGTTGCTGTGGATCGGCGTCAAGCTGCTGCAACCCGAGGATGACGGACACGACAACGTCGAGGGCGCGACCACCCTGATGGGTGCGATCAAGACCATCGTGATCGCCGATGCCGTCATGAGCCTGGACAACGTGATCGCCGTTGCCGGCGCCGCCAAGGGCGACATGGGACTGGTCGTTTTCGGTATCCTGATCAGCATCCCGATCATCGTCTGGGGCTCCAAGTTCGTGCTGCACCTGATGGACCGGTTCCCGGTCGTGATCACGCTGGGCGCGGCCCTGCTGGGCTGGATCGCCGGTGGCATGTTCGTCACCGATGTCTTCGTCCTGCCCTATGTCGAAGGCCTGCCGTCATGGCTGCACTATGTGACCTCCGTGATCGGCGCGGTGCTGGTGGTCGCGGTCGGCAAGATGATCGCCGCCCGCCAGCCGGCAGCCGAAGAGGCTCCGCTGGTCGATCTGGCCAAGAAAGACTGAGTTCAGAGAGGAAACCACACATGACCAAGATCCTGCTACCCGTCGACGGGTCTGAATTCGGCCTGCGTGCCGTCGAGCAAGTGCTGCAGCGCGGCGCTGCCGGCCTCGAGCTCCATCTGCTGAGCGTGCAACTGCCGGTCGACGGCAATGTGCGCACCTTCGTCAATGCCGAGGAACTGCAGGCCTATCACCTCGAGGAAGGCATGGCTGCCCTGGCCGGCGCGCGCGCCAAGCTCGACGCCGCCGGCGTGGCGTACCAGCAGCATGTGCTGGTCGGCCATCCGGCCGACATGATCCGCCGCTTCGCTGACGAGCACGGCTTCGACGAGATCGTCATGGGCACGCATGGCCGCACCGGCCTGATGCAGCTGCTGATGGGCTCGGTTGCAACCGAGGTCTCCCAAAAGGCCAGGACCCAGGTCACGCTGGTCAAGTGAGCTGAACCGCTCACTCGGCCCGGACGCTCCTGTCCGGGTCGGCCTGGCTCGCGGCGCCAGGCTGAAAAGGTCATACTGCGGGCATGAACTCGATGCCTGCCTGCCCGGCCGACCGGGCTGAACTAGAACTGAGCCTGGCCGCCGCGCCGGCCGTGCTGCTGACCGTGGCCGCCACCCGGGGCTCGACGCCGCGCGAGGCCGGCGCCTGGATGGCCCTGTTCGCCGACCGCCTGATCGGCAGCATAGGCGGCGGCCAGCTCGAATTCCAGGCGCTCGCCGCCGCGCGCGAGCTGCTGCTGTCAGGACCTCTCCATCCCCTCAACGGCCAGTCGCGCCGCTATCCCCTCGGGCCCAGCCTGGGCCAGTGCTGCGGCGGCGTCGTCGAGCTGCGCTTCGATTTCCTGGCCGATACCGCCGCATCCCGTGCGCTGGCTGTCGCCGAGCCCGGCCACGATCCGGTCGCCATCTTCGGCGCCGGCCATGTCGGACGCGCGCTGGTGCTTGCGCTGCAGCCCTTGCCCTTCGCCCTGCGCTGGATCGACAGCCGCGACGACATCTTTCCACCTCAACTTGCGCCACAGCTGGAGGCCGAACATTCCGATCCGGCCGAGCGCGCCGTGCCGCAGCTGGCAGCCGGCAGCCGGGTGCTGATCATGACCCACAGCCATCAGGAGGACTTCGAGCTCGTCGCGGCCTGCCTGCGTCGTCAGCGCGAGGCTGGCGACCTGGCCTTCATCGGCCTGATCGGCAGCGCCAGCAAGTGGGCGAGCTTTGGCCGGCGCCTG
>JBDLTM010000246.1:0-3719 GCA_039805805.1 Pseudomonadota bacterium
GGCGGCGCTGGTCGCCGGCAAGAACGACCCCGGCTTCGTGCACAACGGACCGCTCGCCGGCCTGGTGGCGGTCTGCGCCGGTTCCGACCTGATGCACCCGATTGGTGCACTGGTGGTCGGCGCGGTCGCAGGCGCCTTGTTCGTCTACATGTTCACTCTGACGCAGAACAAGTGGAAGATCGACGACGTGCTGGGTGTCTGGCCGCTGCACGGCCTGTGCGGCACCTGGGGCGGCATCGCAGCCGGCATCTTCGGCCTGCAGTCGCTCGGCGGCCTGGGCGGCGTGAGCTTCACCGCCCAGCTGATCGGCACCGTCCTGGGCGCAGGATGGGCGCTGGCATCGGGCTTCGTGGTCTATGGCATCCTCAAGGCCACCCTAGGCCTGCGCCTGAGCCAGGAGGAGGAATTCGAGGGCGCCGACCTCAGCATCCACAAGATCCGCTCCACGCCCGAGCGCGAGACCAGCTGGTGATCCTGCTCAAGCCTGCTCAGTCGCCATCAGCGGCTGGGCAATCGATGGCGATGCCCTGGCCGGGCACGGGCTTCAGGCGTCCTGGACTGGCTTGAGGAAGAGCTCCTTCTCCAGCGCCCGGCGCCTGACCAGGCCCGGCAGCCGCTTGCCTGCGCCCATCACCCACTTGTCGAATTCCTGCGCCGCCTGCTCGTACAGCCCCTGGTTGAGCCGCTTGAGCAGCGTGCTGTTGCGCAGGTTCTGGGCCCCGGCGTTGTAGGCGAAGTCGACCAGCGCATCGAACTGGTTCTGGTTGATCGGCACGCTGACGTAGCGATTGACCGCGGCTTCGTACTCTCTCAGGGTCTCGCGCATGATCGCGTCAGCCTGCGCCATATTGATCGGCGGATCGCTGAGTTTGACCGCCCGCCCGTCGGCGTAGCGGGTCGAGCCATAGCCTATGGTCGGAATGCCGGCCGGGCATCTGTATGGGCTGGCACGAAAGCCTTCGCAGCTCCGGACCAGGTTCAGACATTCGCTCGAGGATTGCATCGCCATATCACCTCCCTGTCCTGATGTCATCAATCGCCCCGGCTTTAAAAGGCCGACAGCGGGCGAACCCCGGATCCCGTAATGGGAAAGCGTCGCGCTGCCGCACAGTCCAAGGCAGCTTCCTACAATATTGTGATGCTTGCCACCCGTTTGCTCAACCTGCTGCGACCGATCGCTCTGCTAGCCTGCGGCCTGCCACTGGCACAGCTGCTGTGGAACGGCCAGCAGGGACGGCTCGGCAGCAATCCGGTCGAGCGCCTGATCGGCACCAGCGGCGACTGGTCGCTCTGGCTGCTGCTGGCCACGCTGGCGGTCACGCCGCTGCGCAAGACCCTGGGCCTGCACGCGCTGGCGCGCTGGAGGCGCTTCCTGGGGGTCTGGTCCTTCGTCTACGCCCTGCTGCACCTGGCCGCCTACGCCTGGCTCGAGCTCGGGCTGGACCTGGCCGAGATCATGCGCGACCTCATGACCCGGCCGATAATCACGGTCGGCTGGCTGGCGCTGCTCTTCATGCTGCCGCTAGGGGCTACCTCGAGCAATGGCGCGATCCGGCGTCTCGGCGCGGCCAAGTGGCAGCGCCTGCACCGGCTGGTCTATCTGGTGGCCATTCTGTCGCTGCTGCATTTCTTCCTCAAGCAGTCGGGCAAGAACGACTTCGCCGAAGTCTGGATCCAGGGCGCCATCCTGGCCCTGCTGCTGGGCTGGCGCCTGCATGCCTTTTGGCGGCGCGGCGGCTTCGCCCGCTGGCGCGAGCGCGGCGCCCAGGGCTGCGCCCACCACGGCCACGACAGCATGGGCTCGGACATCGCGCCGATCACCTTCCATCGCAAGCGGCCCTGAGCGCATGCCGGCTGTGCCTGCAGCCCGGCCCGTTCGGGCATAGGCAAAACCTCCTGCCCAAAAAGGTAGGTTCATCCTGGAAAAAAAGGATTTTCCTGCCATTCCCAACAGAGCCCCCTCAGAATGAAAATTGGTCTGGCAAAGAGTATTGGTTTCCAAATCAATATTTCTTGCAAACCCGATCGGCGTTTGACAAGGAAAGAGAGTCTTCTCTTTCAGCCAATCATTCGGTCGAACCTCTAACTTACTGGGAGAAGCATCATGGCAAAGAAATCAAACAACGGTCCACAAAACGAGGCATGGACCATCAATGGCTTTTCGTTTTCGGGTGGAAATGCCAGCGACCAACTCACCGTAACTGGCAATGGCAACAGCCTGTTTGGTGAAAATGGAACAGATACATTGTCAGCAACAGGAAAGAACAACAATCTGGATGGCGGCAACGGCGCAGACGTATTATCTTCCAGCGAGGGGGACCAGCCTTACTCTTGGACAGAGACCAACAACAAGCTTAACGGCGGCCGTGGAGATGACATTTTCTATAGCTCAGGAAAATATGCCACAGACGTCTCCGGCATAGCTGCGGACATGACTGGCGGACAAGGAATGGACACCTTCGTTCTGCGCCAAAGCACCGACACATTGATCCATAACGCGGCAGGGGACTCATACGTCGAAGAAGGCCACATCATTGAAGGTGTTTTTGACCTGATTCAAGACTATGAGGCGGGTGAACTGATCGACATCGGCACCACCCAGCGTCAGACGGATCCGATTGCCATCTTCCCAACAGGCGGACCAGATCATCAGCACCTCATACTGCAGGACGACAGCTATGCCTTTGTTCATGGCACACTGACTGCCTCAGGCCAGTTCACCGTCGACGACGAGGGTAGCGACCTGCTGATCGTCTCCGACTATGACCCGGCCGGTGAATTCTGGCATGATTACGGTGGTGCAGTCGTGCTGGTCGGCGTCACTGACGAAACTACAGTGAACATCGGCAGCGTCCCTGTCTAAGTCACAGTTTCAAGAGCAACTAGCAATTGGGGCGGGTCTTCTTAGGAAGCCTGCCCCAATTTTTTAACAATATTCAAAGCATTCTCGGACCTCAGGGTAATTTGCAAATATTGCAAAGAAACCTACGGCGAGCGCTTTGAGAGTTGACGTTCTCAAACCCAGCGCAGCACCCGGTTCGGCTTGAAGCCGAAGCTCGCGTCCTTGCCCTTGCGTCCGCGCGGCGCGCGCGCGTTGTTGAGGCTGCGGATCTCGAGCGTCTCGTCGCGCAGCTTGCCGCCGCGGCCCACGCCTTCGATCCGCACGCTGCGGGTGTAGGCGGCCGCGCCGGCCAGGCTGTCCTGGTCGTCGAGAGCCAGCAGTTGCAGGCCGCGCCCGCCCTTGGGCTGGTGCTTGAGCTCGGCGAGCTCGAAGGTCAGGATGCGGCCGGCCTGCGAGACACAGCAGGCATGGGTCGCCGCCGGTTGCGAGGCGACATTGGCGGCATCCGATCCCTCGCCTGCCGCCTGCGCCAGCGGCAGGGCCTGGCCGTCCTGCCCGGCCAGCCGCACCAGGCCGGCACCTGACACCGCCGACGGCGCGCAGACCGTCTCGCCCTCGGCCAGCGTGATGAAGGCCTTGCCGCCCTTGTTGCGCGCGACCAGGTCGCCCACCGTGGCCAGGAAGCCGTAGCCGCCCGAGCCGGACAGCAGCAGCATGGCGCCGGCGGCGCCGGCGAAGTAATGCACCGGCTGGGTGCCGGCCTCGAGCTCGATCAGCGTCGTGATCGGCTGGCCGTCGCCGCGCGCGCCCGGCAGCGCCGACACCGGCACCGAGTAGACCCGGCCGTTGCTGCCGAAGACGATCAGCTGGTCCACCG
>JBDLTM010000247.1:0-3710 GCA_039805805.1 Pseudomonadota bacterium
CCACTTGCTGGCCTCATTGGCCCAGGTGTCGCGCGCCACGCGCAACGGCGCCAGCACCAGGGTGGGCGCGTCCTCGCCGACCACGTTGTGCAGGTGCTCGAGAAACGTCATGGTGATTGAGGTCTTACCCATGCCGGGCTTGGCCCACAGGGCGCAGCGCTCGACCTCGGCCATGTGGCTCATGGCGAGCGGCGCGAAGGGGCGGGGGGTGTAGCGGCGGCGCGTCATTACTGGTCTTTCAGGTAGTGGCGCAGCCCGACCGTCGCGGCCGCCGACCGTATCTTCGAGACGTTGGTCTTCCGCATTACCTCGATGGCAATCGCGATAAACGTCTCGAGCTCGGCGCGCTCGTCATCGCCCCAGCCGATCAGCTCGGCCACGCACGCCTTGAGGCGCTCGTCCTTGAGCTTGGCGATGGTCTCGACCACGTACTCGAGATCCTCGCGCGGCAGCGTGGCGCGCTGGTGCAGCAGCTCAAGCATGCGGGCTGCCTGCTGCTCGACAAAGTCGGCGTCGGGTCTGATGCGCTTGGTCATAGCGCGAGCCCGGCGAAGGGGTTGTTGTAGTCCTTCCAGGTCACGCCGCGCTTGATCACGCTCACCGTGGCCTGGCTGATACCAAAGCGCGCGGCGATCTCGTCCTGGGTGCCGTCAGCCTCGCGCACCTGGCGGGCCAGCTCGGGGTTGAGCTTGGCGCGCTTGCGGGCGTTGTCGGCCAGCTTCTTGCGGCGCAGGAGGCTTTTCTGGTGGCCGAGCTCCTCGGTGGTGCGTCGCTGCACTGTGCGGCGCGTGGCCGGCGCGACGTGCTCGGGGTTGACGCACAGCGGGTTGCCGCAGGTGTAGGTCGCCAGGCGCTTGCCCAGGTCGACGCCTTGCTCCTGCAGGATGAACCGGCGCACGGCGCCGACCTTGCGCTTGTAGTTCATGGTCGGCACGGTGCCGGAGGTCTGCATCGCGCCGGTCCAGTTCCAGCAGTCGCCCTCCTCGACGACGTGTTTGCGGATCTGTTCGATCAGGGTCACGACAGCAGCTCCTCGACGCCCTCGAGCGTGCCGATCACCTCGACGCGCTGGCCCAGTGCCCGCATGCGTTTGTGCTCCCTGGCTTGGGCGCGCTCGCGCGCATCGGCTGGGAAGGTCTTGATGGTCGCGGGGTTCTTGAGCTCGACCCACACACCCAGGCCTTCGTAGACCAGGACGTCGCCGGCTTCGCGCACGAACTTGGGCGGCAGCATCACGAAGCGATCGGGCGCGCCATTGCGGCCAATCCAGTGGACCTTGCGCACCTCGCCGCCCATGGCCTTCACGCGCTTGACCAGGTAGTCCTCGATGTCACTTTCAAGCATGGCGAGCCTTTCGGCGCGCCTCGCGCATGGCGGGCGTGAAGTCGGGACTGATTTCAGCCAGGCTGCAGTCGATGGCGCGGCCCTTGGGGGCGAGCATGATCACCGACACCAGGCTGAACAGCAGCACGATGACGATCAGCATCCACTTCGCCAGGTGCTTGAGGTAGACGCGGCTGATCTCCTGGCGCAGTGGCGTGGGGTGCTTTGGCACCCGGCGCTTGACCTTGGCAACACGGGCAGGGCAATCGCGCCCCTGGTTGCAGTCGTAGTCGCAGCAGTTCATGCGACCCCCTCGATCTGCTTGAGCGCCGCCTGCAGGCCTGCCAGGCCACCGACGCGCTGGTCGTTGATGAAGACCTGGGGCATCTGGCGCACCTCGGGGAATTGGCGCTGCAGCAGCTCCATCGTGGCCGGGATCTTTTCGACGTCGGCCTCGACAAACTCCAGGCCCTTGGACTTCAGCAGCTGCTTGGCCGTCACGCAGTTGGGGCAGTTGCTTTTGGTGTAGATGACGATGTTCATGCCAGTGCCCCCTGCAGACGTTGCAACAGGCGGAACTTGCGCCAGGTGCGACGCACGTCGGTAGCCGCGGCGCAGCGCCACTTGAATTTGGGATCGGTGCACAGCCTGGTCGGCATCGTGAGCTTGGCGCCGGTGGCGGCGAGTTGTTGGGCAGTCATGGGTGTGAGTCCTTTCACTTGGGTTGGCGGAAATGAAATTGTAGCAGATGCTAAACCGGCCCGAGATCCTCGAACTCGTCTGGCGTTGCAGATCCTCTGCAGAAATGGATCGCGCCCTTCGCGTCGACCAGCGCCCACTGCTGTTGCTCTTGCCAGCGCAGGCCGGGCTTACCGCAGAACTTGCAGGTGACCGCGCGCGAACGGCGCGGCTGTGCTCGGCCCCACATGCCTCGCTCGATCATCTGGTCGATCATGTAGTCAGCGATGTAGTCAGCGATGTCGCCCATGGTCAGTCCTTTCGGTAGCGGTACGTTTCAAAGCCCGCTGCAGCTAGGGGAATCCCCTGAGCCCACGACGGCGCGGTGGCCATCATTCGGCCGAGCTCGTCGGCGTTGAACTTTTCGGTGTCGGGCGTCTCGGTCAGCAGTTCGTCGTGCACCGAGAGCACGATCTCGTAGCCGGCCTGCTCGATCGCGGGCATGTTGTAGGCCAGGATGTCGCGGGCGAAGGCCTGCGTGGCGTTCTCGATGATCTTGCCGCCGTAGGTCTTGATGCGGCCCCACTGGCGCGTGTACTGGTTCACGCCGAAGTAGGTGATCTGGCCGTCGTCATCGACGCTCGGGTTGATGTAGCAGAGGTAACGGCCCGAGGGCAGGCGGATGCGCAGCCAGGCACCATCGCGGCGCGCCTTCAGGTGCTGGCCGATCGGGAACGTCTCGCCCGGGTTCTTGATCGCCAGGCGCACGGCCTCACCGGCTGCGGCCCACAGTGCGCGGGTGTTGGCGTGCGCATCGCGCCAGGCAGTCTTGAGCACTTCGCAGGCGACGTAGACCTCCATGGACAAGCCGAGCGTGCGTTTTTTCTTCTGGGCCCAGCTCCACATGCCCTGGGCGTTCTCAAGCGCCTCGCGGCTGGCCGTGGCCCACACCGCCTTGGCGAGATCCTCGAGGTCCATCTGGTAGACCGCGGCGAAGGTCAAGAACGCCGCGACGCCGCCCTCGTAGCCGAGGCCCAACTCCATGACCTTGCCGATCTGGCGCTTCTGGCCGGTGGCTTCTTTGGGGTCGATGTTGAACGAGCGACCGTAGGCGACCTTGTAGAGGTCCTCGCCGGTGCCGTTGTCGAAGTCGGCGAAGGCCTTGAGCTTCCAGCGCTCGCCGGCCAGGAACGCCAGGCCGCGGCCTTCGATGTTCGACAAGTCGGCGATCACGAGCTTGCGGCCCTCGGGCGCCACGATGCAGCCGCGCACCGCGTTGGCGGTCAGGCCGATCACGTTGTCGAACACCACGTCGGCGTAGCTGCCCTTGAGCGCCTCGATGCCCTGGTCGAGGTAGTCGACCAGCATGTCCTCGGCCTGCTTGCGCGAGACCTGGAAGTGATCGGCGACCAGGCCGATGTCAGGGCGGGGCATGTTTTGCGGCTGGAAGATGCGCCCAGCCCAGCGGGCGGTGCGCTGCGCGCCGGCGAACTGCAGCGTGTTGCGCAGGCGGCCGTCGTCGCTGGTCGCGTTGACCAGGGCCTTGTACTTGGCGGTCGAGGTCTTGGTCGACTCGAGGCGCAGCGACAGCAGCAGGCGCACACCCTCGGGCAGGTCGGGGTCTTCGACGCGCCGGCGCAGCGTGTCGGCCTTCATGTCGGGCAGGTCGACGCCGTACTCGGCGCAGATGAACGCGAGCAGCTGGTCGC
>JBDLTM010000248.1:0-3697 GCA_039805805.1 Pseudomonadota bacterium
ACGTCCCAGTCCCAGCAGAAGTTCTCCATGAACTGGCTCGGCAGCTCGACCGCGTCCCACTCGACGCCGCTGATGCCGGAGACGTCGCGCTCCTTCACCTGGGTCAGCAGGTGGTGCAGGCCGTGGCCGAACTCGTGGAACAGCGTGATGACGTCGTCATGCGTGAGCAGCGCGGGCTGGTCGCCGACCGCCTCGGAGAAGTTGCAGACCAGCTGCGCCACCGGCGTCTGCAGCCTGGCGTCGTCGGGACGCAACCAGCGCGCTCGAACGTCGTCCATCCAGGCGCCACCGCGCTTGCCGGCGCGCGCGCCCGGGTCGAGGTAGAACTGGCCGATCAACTGCCCATCGCGCTCGAGGCGGAAGAACCTGACGCCGGGATGCCAGACCGGCGCCTGGTCAGGGCGGATCTGCACCTCGAACAGGGTCTCGACGATCTTGAAAAGGCCCTCGAGCACCTTGGGCGCGGTGAAGTAGGGCTTGACGTCCTGCTCGCTGTAGGCGTAACGCGCCTGGCGCAGTTGCTCGCCGATGTAGGGCCAGTCCCAGGGCTGCGGGTCGGCCAGGCCCAGCGACTCGGCCGCGAAGGCGCGCATGTCGGCCAGATCCTGCTCGGCGTAGGGTCGGGCCTTCTCGCTCAGCTCGCGCAGGAAGGCAATCACCTGCTCGGCCGATTCGGCCATCTTGGGCACCAGCGACACGGCGGCGAAATGCGGATAGCCCAGCAGGCTGGCTTCCTCCTGGCGCAGCGCGAGCAGCTCGCGGATGATGGAGCCGTTGTCATACTTGACCGCATCGCCCTCGGCCTGGTCGCTCGCGCGCGTGACATAGGCGCGGTAGAGCTTCTCGCGCAGCGCACGGTTGCGGCCGAACTGCATCAGCGGCAGGTAGCAGGGCAGCTTGAGCGTGAGCTTGTGGCCGTCCTTGCCTTCCGTCTCGGCTGCAGCTCGGGTGGCGGCCAGCGTGTCTTCCGGCACGCCGTCGAGCTCGTCGGATCTGGCGTAATGGCTCCAGGCGTCGGTTGCGTCGAGCGCGTTCTCGCTGAACTTCTGGCTGAGTTCGGCCTGGCGCTCCTGGATGGCGGCGAAGCGCTCCTTGGCCTCGCCCTGCAGCTCGGCGCCGCCGAGCACGAAGCCGCGCAGCGCATTGGTGCGGGCCTGGACCTGCTCGGCGCTCAGGAGGGCCGGGTCCATGGCCTTGTACTTGGCGTAGAGCCGCTCGTCGGCACCCATGCGGGTCCAGAACTCGGTGATGGCGGGCAGGGTGGCGTTGTAGGCCGCGCGCAGCTCGGGCGTGTCGGCCACGCTGTTGAGGTGGCTGACCGCGCCCCAGGCACGGCCCAGTCGTTCGGTGCTGACGTCGAGCACGCGCGCCATGGCCTGCCATTCGGTCGGGTAGTCGGCAGCCAACACCTGCTCGAGCGCCTGCTCGGCGGCCTGCTGCAGCCGGGCGATGGCTGGCTCGACATGCTCGGGCCGGATCGCGTCGAACAGCGGCAGGTCGGTGAAGTCGAGCAGCGGATTGGCGGCTGCGTGGTCGAGCGCGGTGGATTCGGGAGCGGCGGTGGCGTTCATGGGTTCCAGATGGGGGAGATGATGCAGGATTGCAAGTCGGCCGTGATGGACATTATCAGCCGCCCGGGCGTGCGGTGCAGGCGCAAAAAAGCCGACCCCAGGGGTCGGCTGTCAGCTGATCCGGGCGCCAGACCTGTCGCCAGGCCGGTGCCGCGATCGATCACTTCTGCGAGGTCTTCTTGACGCTCTTCTGCGTCGGCTTCTTGGCGCGCTTGACCAGTCCGCCGGCGGTCAGTCGCTCGTTGCCGAGCACGCGGACCTGCTTGACCTCGGGGCGCTGGCCGCCCTTGGAGCTGTACTTGAGGATCTTGACGTCGCGCGGGCCCGGCTTGCGGTCCTCGTCGACGGCCTTTTCCTTCTCGGGGATCGGGCGCCACAGAACCAGCAGCTTGCCGATATGCTGGATGGCGGCGGCGTCGAGATCCTCGGCGAGCTGTTCAAAATAAGCTTCGCGCTGGGCGCGGTCGTCGGAGAACACGCGCACCTTGATCAGGCCATGGGCCTTGAGCGCGGCGTCCACTTCCTTCTTGACGGCATCGGTCAGGCCGTCGCCGCCGATCAGCACGACGGGGTCGAGGTGATGGGCTTCAGCGCGGAAAGGCTTGCGCTGGGCGGGAGTCATGATGATTTGAGGCATGGCGCGATTATCCCGGATCGCCTGCCTGGCCGCCATCCCTGTTGCGGCGCGGCCAGCAGCCTGGCCGGGCTCGTGGGACAATCGGGGTCGCATGAAAGTCAAGACGCAGAGCAAGAAGGTCAACAAGGCCTGGCTGAACCAGCATGTCAACGATCCCTGGGTCAAGCTGGCCCAGAAAGAGGGCTACCGCGCGCGCGCCGCGTACAAGCTCAAGGAGATCGACGAGTCCTTCCACCTGATCCGGCCCGGCCACTGCGTGGTCGACCTCGGTTGCGCGCCCGGCGCCTGGAGCCAGTACCTGCGTCGGCGCCTCTCGCCCACCGGGGCCGCCGTGGGCGAACTCAACGGCATGATCGTCGGCCTCGACCTGCTGCCGATGGAGCCGATCGAGGGTGTTCAGTTCATCCAGGGCGACTTCCGCGAGGAGTCGGTGCTGGCCCAGCTCGAGGATCAGCTGCTGCTGCCCGACGGCAGCCACCGACCGGTCGATGTCGTCGTTTCCGACATGGCGCCCAACCTCTCGGGCGTCGATTCGGTCGACGCCGCGCGCATCGCTCACCTGATCGAGCTGGCGGTCGATTTTGCCAAGGCCCACCTCAAGCCCAACGGCGCTCTGGTGGTCAAGCTCTTTCATGGCGGCGCTTACCAGGACATGGTCAAACTGTTCAAGGACAGCTTCAAGCTGGTCAAGCCTATCAAGCCCAAGTCCTCGCGCGACAAGTCGTCGGAAACCTTTCTGGTCGGCATCGGTCTCAAGTAACAAGAGATCGATTTTTCCTATCCCTTTCATCGGCAGGCTTATGTCGGGTCGATGTCAGGGTGGCGCTTGAAAGACCTAGAATGGCGCCAATCTGTCACTACATCTCGTTTTCGTTCGGGAGTCCGTTTTGAACAACCCCTGGTTTTCCAAAGTTGGCGTCTGGCTCATCGTGGCCATGGTGCTGTTCACCGTCTTCAAGCAGTTCGACGGCAGGACGAGCGCGGGCGCCGGCTACATGGGCTATTCCGAGTTCCTCGACGAGGTCCAGGCCCAGCGCATCAAGAAGGCCACGATCCAGGAGGGCCCGAGCGGCAGCACCGAGATCGTCGCCGAGACGGTCGATGGCAAGCGCGTGCGCACTACGGCCACCTATCTCGACCGCGGCCTGGTCGGCGACCTGCGCGCCAACAACATCGACTTCGACGTCAAGCCGCGCGAGGAAGGCTCGCTGCTCATGACGCTGCTGGTCAGCTGGGGCCCGATGCTGCTGCTGATCGGCGTCTGGGTCTACTTCATGCGCCAGATGCAGGGCGGCGGCAAGGGCGGTGCCTTCAGCTTCGGCAAGAGCAAGGCGCGCATGCTCGACGAGAACACCAACACCGTGACCTTCGCCGACGTCGCCGGCTGCGACGAGGCCAAGGAAGAGGTCAAGGAAGTGGTCGACTTCCTGAAGGATCCGTCCAAGTTCCAGAAGCTCGGCGGCCGCATCCCGCGCGGCCTGCTGCTAGT
>JBDLTM010000249.1:0-3689 GCA_039805805.1 Pseudomonadota bacterium
AGATGCTGGGCTGCAATGCGATTGGTAGTGTGGCAGTGCGGGCAGACGATGTGCAGGGTGTCGGGGCTGGTCATGGCTTCTCCAGGATGGACAGGCTACTCGACAGAGTAGGTGTGGCGGCGGGCTTTTTCAAGCCCGGCGCCGGATCAGAACAGCCGCTGCAGCAGGCTGGCGATCGCGCTCAGCAGCAGGACGGTCGCGATCGGCAAGTCCCAGTCGCGGCCGAAGGCGCGGAAGCTCAGGTCACCCGGCAGCCGGCCCAGGCCGATGCGGCGCAGCCAGCCCATCAGGCCCTGGAACAGCAGCAGGGCCAGCAGGATGACGATCAGCCAGCGCAGCATGGCGGGGCTTACAGCGTGTGGGTGCGGTCGCCGACGCTGAAGCCCAGCGGCACCCAGCCCTCGGCGCAGGCCGGCGGCGCGAAGGCCAGCACCTTGAACAGCTCGCCCATCTCGTGCTCGTTGACCAGCTTGGCGAGCTGGAGCCGCTCGGGCAGAGTAGCTTCGGCGGCGAAGTCGATCAGGCCAGCGTTGATCAGGAAGCGGCCCTGGCTGGTGTAGCCCAGCACCTGCAGCCCGGCGTCCTGCGCCGCCAGCGCGATGCCGGTGAAGTTGACATGGGCCGTGATGTCCTTGAGGCCGACGTCGGCCAGCGGATCATGGTCGACCTGGTGGCTGCGGTGGCAGACCAGCGTGCCCATGTGGCGCTGCGGGTGGAAGTACTCGGACTCGGGGAAGCCGTAGTCGATCAGGAAGGCCGCTCCGCGCGTCCAGCGCTCGGCCAGCGTGCGCACGAAGGCCTCGGCCTGCGGGTGGATCTCGGTCAGGTAGTCGTGCGGGCCCTCGATCTCGACCGGCGGACGCAAGCCGGTCGGACGGTCCTCCCAGGCGAAGGCGCCGTCACGCAGCACGACGCCGCGCTCGAACCAGGCACCGGAGCGGCGCTGCAGCAGCAGCACCGGCATCGCGTCGAGCACCTCGTTGCCGACGATCACGCCCTCGAAACTGTCGGGCAGGCGGTCGAGCCACTGCACCCGGTCGCCAAAGGCGCGCAAGGTTTCCTGCTGGCGCGCGCGCAGCGTGCCCGACAGATCGACGATGCGGTAGCGCACGTCGCTGCGTCCCATCGCGTCGAGCTGGGTCAGGATCTGCAGCGCGAGCGCGCCGCTGCCGGCGCCGAACTCCCAGACCTCGGACGTGCCGGTGGCCTCGAGCGCCTGCGCGACCTGGCGGCCCAGCGTGCGGCCGAACCAGGGCGAGAGTTCGGGCGCGGTGACGAAGTCGCTGCCGCTTTCCGGCATGGCGCCGAACTTGACGCTGTCGTTGGCGTAGTAGCCCAGGCCGGGCTCGTACAAGGCCAGCGCCATGAAGCGGTCAAAGGAGATCCAGCCACCGGATTGCTCCAGCTCGCGGACAATATGGGCTTTCAGCTGTTCGGACAAGTCGCTCAATGTGGTTCTGCCATCTGGTTACGGATGCGGCGCCATCATAAGCGCGCTCCGCCTTCCCTGAAGAGGCCCCATGACCCCAACTTCACCGATCGCCCCTGCACCGGCCGTGCTCGTCACCGGCGGCGGCGTGCGCCTGGGTGCCGAGATCTGCCGCACCTTCGCGCGCGCCGGCTGGCGCGTGCTGTGCCAGTACCGCCATTCGGCCGCGGCAGCGCAGGCGCTGTGCCAGCAGCTGCAGGACCAGGGCCATGACGCGATCGCGATCGAGGGCGACATCGCCAGCGAGGCCGGCCGGCGCGAGCTGATGGCGCGCGCGGCGCAGATTGCCGGCCCGCTGAGCTGCCTGGTCAACAACGCCTCGGCCTTCGAGCCCGACAGCGGTCCGGATTTCGATGCGGAACTGGCGCGCCAGCAGCTCGAGGTCAACCTGATCGCGCCGCTGTCGCTGGCGCGCGAGCTGCACGCCGGCCTGAGCGCCGATGCGGCACTGGACGCTACCGTGATCCACATCCTGGACCAGAAGGTCTACAACCTGAACCCGGACTATTTCTCCTATACCGTGAGCAAGCTCGCGCTGGAACGAGCGGTCGCGCTGCAGGCGCAGGCGCTGGCGCCGCGCGTGCGCGTCTGCGGCGTCGCGCCCGGGCTGATGTACCTGAGCGGACCGCAGACGCAGGACAACTTCGACCGCGCCAGCCGCGTCAACCTGCTCCAGCGCGCGACCGATCCGGCCGATGTCGCTCGCAGCTGCCTGTTCCTGGCTCAGACCCGCTCCATCACGGGAACCACGCTCTGCGTCGACAGCGGCCAGCACCTGGTGCCGCTGGCGCGCGACGTGATGTTCGCGGTCGACGACAATCACGCTTCCAAGTAGCCATGAACACCCCTGACCTGACCCTGCCCTTACATCTGTCCCTGATGGACGAACTGCGCCTGAGCTGCCGCAAGCTCTTCCTGCGCCGCCACGAGGTGCAGGCTCGCATCGGCGCGCACGACTTCGAGAAGGGCGTGAGCCAGCGCCTGTGGATCGACGTCGAGCTCTGGGTGCCGTTCGAGCGCTCGACGCCCTCGGCCGACTCGCTGCATGAGGTGGTCGACTACGACTTCGTGCGCGCCGAGGTCGCGCTGCGCCTGCAGCAGGGTCATGTCGAGCTGCAGGAGACGCTGTGCGACGACCTCGCGCAGCGCCTGCTCGCCCACCCTGGCGTGCGCGCGGTGCGCCTGTCCACCTGCAAACCCGACGTCTACCCCGACTGCGAGGCCGTCGGCGTGGAAGTCTTCCACGTCAAGCCCGCTAGATCCCAGCCATGAACCAGAATACCGCCCCGAAAGCCGGCCAGCAGATCCTGACCCTGACCGGACTGCGCTTCGTCGCCAACCTCGGCATCCTCGAGCACGAGAAGATCAGCCCGCAGCCGATCCAGGTCGACGCCGAGCTCAACCAGGGCGAGCAGCCGCTGCTGCCGCACGACGACGACATCAACCATGTGCTCGACTACCGCAAGGTGCGCCAGATCATCATCGACGAGTGCACCGCCGAGCATGTGAACCTGCTCGAGACGCTGATCGGCAAGCTCGGCCACCGCCTGCTGCAGCTGCCCGGCGTGATCGGCGTGCGTATCAAGATCGCCAAGCTCGAGATCTTCGACGACTGCGAAGTCGCGATCCGCATGGAAAGCGGCCAGTGGTGAGGTCTTCTGCCCTCATCAGCACCCAATATCGAGACTAAAATGAACGACACCGCCACCTGGACCGACGCCGCCGAATCGGCTGCCGAGCCCACCGCCCAGACCGCCGAAGCCGCCGCCGAGGCGCTGAAGAAGGCCGCCAAGATCGAGCGCGAGGACCGCAAGCTCGAGAAGCGCCTGTGCCGCGAGGTCGGCCGCGCGATCGCCGACTACAACATGATCGAGGAAGGCGACCGCGTCATGGTCTGCCTGTCGGGCGGCAAGGACAGCTACGGCCTGCTCGACATCCTGATGAAGCTGCAGCAGCGCGCGCCGGTCAAGTTCGAGCTGATCGCGGTCAACCTGGACCAGAAGCAGCCAGGCTTCCCCGACCATATCCTGCCCGACTACCTGAGCAAGCTCGGCATCAAGTTCCACATCGAGACCCAGGACACCTACTCGATCGTCAAGAAGGTCGTGCCCGAGGGCAAGACCATGTGCAGCCTGTGCAGCCGGCTGCGCCGCGGCATCCTGTACCGCGTCGCGCGTGAGCTCGGCTGCAACAAGCTCGC
>JBDLTM010000250.1:0-3653 GCA_039805805.1 Pseudomonadota bacterium
GCCTGGCTGCGCGCTCCATCAAGGCCGGCGAGGCCCGCCTGATGATCGCCGGCGGCGTCGAGAGCATGAGCCGTGCGCCCTTCGTCATGCCCAAGGCCGAATCCGCCTTCAGCCGCTCCAACGCAGTCTACGACACCACCATCGGCTGGCGCTTCATCAACAAGCTGATGAAGGCGCAGTTCGGCGTCGACTCCATGCCCGAGACCGCCGAGAACGTCGCGGTCGATTTCCATGTAGAGCGCGAGGCGCAGGACCTGATGGCCTACCACAGCCAGCTGCGCGCCGCCGCTGCGATCCAGGCCGGCCACCTGGCGCGCGAGATCTGCCCGGTCACCATCCCGCAGAAGAAGGGCGACCCAATCGTCGTCGACACCGACGAGCACCCGCGCGCGACCACGCTGGAGGCGCTGGCCAAGCTCAAGGGCGTCGTGCGCCCTGACGGCAGCGTGACCGCCGGCAACGCCTCGGGCGTGAACGACGGCGCCTGCGCCCTGCTGCTGGCCGACGAAGCCAGCGCCAAGCAGTACGGCCTGACGCCCAAGGCCCGCGTGGTCGGCATGGCCGCCGCCGGCCTGGCTCCGCGCATCATGGGCTACGGCCCGACCCCGGCGGTGCAGAAGCTGCTGGCCCAGACCGGCCTGACGCTGGAGCAGATGGACGTGATCGAGCTCAACGAGGCCTTCGCGGCCCAGGGCCTGGCCGTTCTGCGCGGCCTGGGCCTGGCCGACGACGATGCGCGGGTCAACGCCTGGGGCGGCGCGATCGCGCTCGGCCACCCGCTCGGCGCCTCGGGCGCGCGCCTGGTCACCACCGCGATCAACCGCCTGCACACTCTGGGCGGCCGCTACGCGCTGTGCACCATGTGCATCGGCGTCGGCCAGGGCATCGCGCTGATCGTCGAGAAGGTCTGATCCTGCCCGCCCCTGCCGCCAACAGGGCGGCAGCATGAATGAAGCCCGCCTCCGGAAACGGAGCGGGTTTTTTTCGCTTCAGCTGACGAGCTCAGCCCCGCATCAGCGCCTCGATCTCGTCGCCGTCGACCGGCACGCCGCGCGTGATCAGCTCGCAACCGCTGTCCGTCACGATCGCGTCGTCCTCGATCCGGATGCCGATGTTCCAGAACTCCCTGGGCACGTCATCGGCCGGGCTGACGTAGAGGCCAGGCTCGATGGTGAGCGCCATTCCGGGACGGAGGATGCGGCTGGGCCGGTCCCGGATGATCTCGCCGCTCAGGGGGTCGCGTCGCTCGACCAGCGCGGCCTCGCCGGGCTCGATGTAGCTGCCGACGTCGTGCACATCCAGCCCCAGCCAGTGGCCGGTGCGGTGCATGTAGTGGCGGAAATAGTGGCGCTGCTCGATCACGTCGTCGAGGTGGCCGACCTCGTCCCGCTTGAGCAGGCCTAGGTCCAGCATTCCCTGCGCCAGCACCCGTACCGAGGCGTCATGCGCGTCCTGGAAGCGCAGGCCGGGCCGGGTCGCCTCGATCGCCGCCCGCTGCGCGGCCAGCACCAGGTCGTAGAGCGCGCGCTGCGGCCCTGAAAAGCGCCCGCTGGCCGGGAAGGTGCGCGTGATGTCGCTGGCGTAGCCGTCGAGCTCGCAGCCGGCGTCGATCAGCACCAGCTCGCCCGGGCGCACCGGGGCGACGTCGGCGCGGTAGTGCAGCACGCAAGCGTTGGCACCGGCCGCGACGATGCTGCCGTAGGCCGGGTACTGCGAGCCGTGCTGGCGGAACTCGTGCAGCAGCTCGGCATCGAGGTGGTACTCGCGCACCTCCTGGCCGGCCCGGATCATCGCCGCGCTGCGCTGCATAGCGCGCACATGGGCCTGGGCGCTGATCTGCGCCGCGCGCTTCATCACATTGATCTCGTGCGCGTCCTTGAACAGGCGCATCTCATCGAGCGGCACGCAGAGATCGCGCTGCGCGTCCGGGCAGATCACGCCAAAGCGCGCGCGCGCCCTGACCTTCTGCAGCCAGCCATCGATCCGCGTCTCCAGCCCGGGATGGATCGCAAACGGATACCAGACCTGGTGCCGGTTCTCCATCAGCTTCGGCAGGCGCTCGTCGATCTCGTGCACCGAATACGCCTCGTCCACGCCCAGGGCCTTCGGCGCCGCCTGCGGACCGAGCCGGTAGCCGTCCCAGATCTCGCGTTCCAGGTCCTTGGGCTGGCAGAACAGCGTCGCGTGGCCCTCGGCGGTGATCACCAGCCAGGCGCGCGGCTCGGTGAAGCCTGTGAGGTAGTAGAAATAGCTGTCGAAGCGGAACAGGTACTCGCTGTCGCGGTTGCGCTGGCGCTCGGGCGCGGTCGGCACGATCGCGACGCCGCCGGCACCCAGCTGCGCCGCCAGTCGGGCGCGCCGTTCGACGTAGATGGACTGATGGGGAATGGCGCTCATGCGGAAATCTCCTGATTCAGTGCGGCCAGCCGCTCGGGGGTGCCGACATCGGTCCAGTCACCATGCCAGAGCTCGGCGCTGATCAGGCCGGCGTCCATGGCCGCGCGCAGCAGAGGCGCCAGCGGCGCGGCAATGCCTAGCGGATTGCCCGGCGCGATGTCGCAATGCGGCGCCTGGAAGAACCCGCGCCGGTACAGGCCTATGGTGCTGTAGGTATGGCGCGGCCCCGGGTGATCGGCCGGCAGGTTCAGCGCGAGTCCCTCTTGCGACAGACCAAAGTCGCCCCTGGGGTTGTGCGCCGGGTTCGGTACCAGCCAGAGGTGCGCCAGCTTGTCGCTGGCAGCGAAGCGCTCCATCGCGGCGGGCGCGAAATCGAAGCCTGGCACGAACACATCGCCCGCCACCACCCAGAACAGATCGTCGAGCCGCGGCAGCGCGCGCACGATGCCACCCGCGGTCTCGAGCGCGGCACCGAAGTCGCGCGCCTCCATCGAATAGTCCAGTTCCAGCCCGGCCGCCTCCAGCGCCGGCCAGCGCTGGCCAAAGCGTTCCGGGACCTGATCGCCCAGCCAGGCCGTGTTGATGAGCGCGCGCCGCCAGCCCGCCCTGGCCAGCGCTTCGAGATGCCACTGCAGCAAGGGCTTGCCCTGCACTGGGAGCAGCGGCTTGGGCATGTGGTCGGTCAGCGGACGCATGCGCTCGCCGCGACCGGCGGCCAGCAGCATGACCTGGGCCGGGCCAGCGCCCGGCAATCGATTGGAGATCGGCATGGCCAGATTATCAGCCCCCTGCCCGGCCTCCGCTCGGCGTCGCGGGCCGCCGCCCGCCAGGCGGGGGGCTGCGCTCAGTGCCCGAAGCTGTCGGCGTCGAACATGCCCGGATCGACGCGCTTGAGCGCGCTCAGCGCCTGCAGTTCGGACTCGCTCAGGGCGAAGTCGAACACCGACAGGTTCTGCGCCATGCGCTGCGGATTGGACGACTTGGGCGCGGTCGCAAAGCCTTGCTGGACGGCCCAGCGCAGCACGATCTGCGCCGGGGTGCGCCCATGGCTGTTGGCAATCTCGACGATCACCGGATCCTCGAGCATGGTCGAGCCGAAACCGAGCGGGCGCCAGGATTCGGTCACGATACCCTTCTCGCGGTGCAGCGCGACCAGGTCGTCGCGCGCGTGATAGGGGTCGAGCTGGATCTGGTTGAGCGCCGGGCAGTAGCCATGGTCGAACAGGCGCTGCAGGTGCGCCGGCTTGAAGTTGGAG
>JBDLTM010000251.1:0-3646 GCA_039805805.1 Pseudomonadota bacterium
ACATCGCGACCTGCTCGATCGGCGCCGCGCAGGGGGCCCTGAACGCGGCGCAGCGCTACCTGCAGGAGCGCCGCCAGTTCGGCCGTCCGCTGGCCGACTTCCAGGCGCTGCAGTTCAAGCTCGCCGACATGGCGACCGAGCTGGTCGCGGCGCGCCAGATGGTGAGGCTGGCCGCGAGCAAGCTCGACGCTGCTCACGCCGACGCCAGCGTCTATTGCGCGATGGCCAAGCGCTTCGCCACCGACATCGGCTTCGAGGTCTGCAACCAGGCGCTGCAGATCCATGGCGGCTACGGCTATATCCGCGAATACCCGCTCGAGAGGCTGCTGCGGGACTCGCGCGTGCACCAGATCCTGGAGGGCACGAACGAGATCATGCGCGTGATCGTCGCGCGCCGCATGCTGCAGGAAAACGCCACCGAGACCATCCGATGAAACCGAATCCCTACACCGGCTTGCGGCTCGAGAAGCGCGGCCACACCGCCATCGTCACGCTCGACAATCCGCCGGCGCATACCTGGACCGACCAGAGCCTGGCCGCGCTGCAGCAGCTCGTGGCCGACCTCAACGCCGACCTCGACGTCTACGCGCTCGTGGTCACCGGCGACGGCCCCAAGTTCTTCAGCGCCGGAGCCGACCTCAAGCTGTTCGCCTCCGGCGACAAGGGCGTAGCCGCCACCATGGCGCGCCGCTTCGGCGCGGCGTTCGAGGCCCTCTCCGGCTTCCGCGGCGTCAGCATCGCGGCCATCAACGGCTACGCCATGGGCGGCGGCCTGGAATGCGCGTTGGCCTGCGACCTGCGAGTGGCCGAGGAGCACGCGGTCATGGCGCTGCCCGAGGCTGCGGTCGGACTGCTGCCCTGCGCGGGCGGCACGCAATGGCTGAGCTGGACCGTCGGCGAGTCCTGGGCCAAGCGCATGATCCTGCTCGGCGAGCGTGTCGACGCGGCCCGGGCGCTGCAGATCGGCCTGGCCGACGAGCTGGTCCCGCGCGGCCAGTCGCTGGCCCGGGCGCTCGAGCTCGCGGAGGCGGTGGGCCGGCAGAGCCCTAGCGCCGTGACCGCGTGCAAGCGCCTGATCCAGGGCGCGCGCAGCGGCCACCCGCAGCAGGCGCTGTTCGGCGAGCGCGAGGCCTTCGTCGCGCTGTTCGACACCCAGGACCAGCGGGAGGGGGTCAACGCCTTCCTCGAGAAGCGAGCCCCGCAATGGTGCAACGCCTGAAGGGATAAACATGGACAACCCCGTACTGTTCAGCCGGATCCTGACCGCATCGGGCCTGGCCTTCGGGCGCGCCACGCTGAACCAGCCGGCCAGCCTCAACGCGCTCTCGCTCGAGATGATCGACCTGCTTGGTCCCCAGCTCGAGGCCTGGGCCAGCGACGACGGCATCGCCGGCGTCATCCTGGATTCCTGCAGCGAGAAGGCCTTCTGCGCCGGCGGCGACGTCGTCGACCTGTACCGCTCGATCCGCGCCACGCCGGCCGGCCAGGTGCCCGAGCGCGCCGCCGCCTTCTTCGAGCGCGAGTACCGGCTCGACTACCTGATCCACCGCTATCCCAAGCCCTTGCTGTGCTGGGGCCACGGCATCGTGATGGGGGGTGGCATCGGGCTGCTCGCGGGCGCCTCGCACCGTGTCGTCACACCCAAGACGCGCTTCGCCATGCCCGAGATCACCATCGGGCTCTACCCGGATGTCGGAGGCAGCTGGTTCCTGCAGCGCATGCCGGGACGCGCCGGGCTCTTCCTGGCGCTGACCGGCGCCGCCCTCAATGCGAGCGATGCGCTGTTCGCCGGGCTGGCCGACTTCGCCTTGCCGGCCGACGCCCTGCCGGCCCTGCTCGACGACATCGTCGCGTCCGACTGGGTGGGCGAGCAGCAGGGCGATTCCGCCCGGCTCGACCATCTGCTGGCAAGCCGCTCGCTGCAGGATCTGCCTGCCTCGGCGCTGCAGGCGCACCTGCCACGCATCAACGCGCTGATCGCGCGCGACCCGCTGGAGCAGATCGCGCCGCGCCTGGCCGCGCTCGCCAGCGACAAGGACCCCTGGCTGGCGCAGGCGGGCGCGAGCTTCGCCAAGGGCTCGCCGAGCTCGGCCGCTCTGTCATTCGAGCTGCAGCGCGCGACCCGCCATGCCTCACTGGCCGAGGTGTTCCGGCTCGAGTACCAGGCCTCTGTCGGCTGCTGCCTGCAGCACGACTTCGCCGAGGGCGTGCGAGCGCTGCTGGTCGACAAGGACAAGAAGCCCGTCTGGCAGCCGGCCACTCTCGATCAGGTCAGTGCCGAAATGATCGCCGCCCACCTCGCCCCGCATTTCGACGGGCCGCATCCGCTGGCCGACCTGGCCTGAAACCCGAACTCATTTCAGACAGCAACAGGAGACAAGAATGAACCAACAGATCGCCTTCATCGGCCTGGGCAATATGGGCGGCCCGATGGTCGCCAACCTCGCGAAGGCCGGCCATCAGGTCAAGGCCTTCGACCTCAGCGCAGCGGCCTGCCAGGCCGCGAGCGAGCAGGGCGTCGCGGTGGCATCGTCGATCGCCGAGGCGGTTGCGGGCGCCGGCACCGTGATCTCGATGCTGCCCGCGAGCAGGCATGTCGAGTCGCTCTACCTCGGCGAGGCCGGCGTGCTCGCGCAGCTGGCGCCGGACGCACTGGTGATCGACTGCAGCACCATCGCGCCGGCCTCGGCGCAGAAGGTCGCGCAGGCGGCAGTCGAGCGCGGCATCCGCATGATCGACGCACCGGTCTCGGGTGGCACGGCGGGCGCCGCGGCCGGCACGCTGACCTTCATCGTCGGCGGTCCGGCCGAATCGCTCGAGCTCGCGCGCCCCGCGCTGCAGGCCATGGGCAGGAACATCTTCCACATGGGCGACGCGGGCGCTGGCCAGGTCGCCAAGCTGTGCAACAACATGGCGCTGGCCGTCATCATGGGCGTGACGGCCGAGGCGATCGCGCTCGGTGCGGCGCATGGGCTGGACCCCAAGGTGCTGTCGCAGATGATGGCGGTCAGCACCGGCCGCAGCTGGGCGACCGAGGTCTGCAACCCCTGGCCGGGCGTGCTGGAGAACGCGCCTGCCTCGCGCGGCTACAGCGGCGGCTTCGGGAACGACCTGATGCTCAAGGACCTCGGGCTGGCGGTCGAGGCCGCGATCGGCACCGGCGCGACCATCCCGCTCGGCGAGCTCGCGCGCAACCTCTACGCGATGAACCGCAACCAGGGCAACGGCGGCCTGGACTTCTCCAGCGTGGTCAAGCTCTTCCTCAAGCAGGACTGAGGTCAAAGCAAGAAGGGGGAAGCCGCTTGCAGCGGCTTCCCCCTTATTCATCGCCAGCGATGCGGCCAGGCCCGTCTCCGGGCCGTCCTCACTTATAGCTGCGCGCGTCCTCGATCACCTTGCCATCGTTGGCCAGGCTGCCGGGCTCGCACGGCACGATATCGCCGCGCAGCTTGGTCACGTCGCGCAAGGCCTGGCCGATTCGGCCGATCAGCTCGGCATCGCCGGCCCGGTCGCCGGCCATCTCGACCCTGAGCTCGAGCTGGTCGCTGGCCATCTCGCCGCTGACCACCAGCCTGACCCGACCCAGCTCCGGGAAGCGCCGCGCGACCTCGGCGACCTGGCCCGGATGCACGAACATGCCACGCAC
>JBDLTM010000252.1:0-3646 GCA_039805805.1 Pseudomonadota bacterium
TGCGAGCCGATGGAGCTCGTCACCGCCGACGTCGAGGAAGAGCACCAGGGCGGCGTGATGCAGGCGCTGGGCCTGCGCAAGGGCGAGATGGTCAATATGGAGCTGGACGGCCGCGGCCGCGTCCGCCTCGAGTACCGCATCCCGGCGCGCGGCCTGATCGGCTTCAGCAACGAGTTCCTCAACCTGACCCGTGGTTCCGGCCTGATCGCGTCGATCTTCGACGGCTACGAGGCGCACAAGGGCGACATCGGCGGCCGCAAGAACGGCGTGCTGATCTCGATGGACGACGGCGAGATCTTCACCTACGCGCTGGGCAAGCTCGACGACCGCGGCCGCATGTTCGTCAAGGCCGGCGATCCGGTCTACGAAGGCATGATCATCGGCATCCACAGCCGTGACAACGACCTGGTCGTCAACGCGACCCGAACCAAGCAGCTGACCAACTTCCGCGTTTCGGGTAAGGAAGATGCCGTCAAGATCACGCCGCCGATCGACCTGACGCTCGAATACGGTGTCGACTTCATCGACGACGACGAGCTGGTCGAGATCACGCCGAAGTCGATCCGCGTGCGCAAGCGCCACCTGAAGGAGCACGACCGCAAGCGTGCCTCGCGCGAAAACGCCTGATTCAGGTGATGGAAGCTGCCTTGGCAGCTTCGCCCCGCGGGAAGACAAGTCCAGCACGGTGAACGCGCTGGACTTTTGTTTTTCAGCGGTTGCGGCTCTTCATCGCGCGCTCGACTTCGCGCTTGCCCTCGCGCTCCTTGATCGTGTCGCGCTTGTCGTGCTCGGCCTTGCCCTTGGCGAGCGCGATCTCGCACTTGACGCGGCCATTCTTCCAGTGCAAGTTCAGTGGCACCAGCGCGTAGCCCTTCTGCTCGACCTTGCCGATCAGGCGCTTGATCTCCTCGCGGTGCAGCAGCAGCTTCTTGATCCGGGCGCTGTCGGCACGCACGAAGGGCGATACGCCGCGCAGCGGGTTGATCTGGCAGCCGATCAGGAACAGCTCGCCCTCGCGGATCAGCACGTAGCCGTCGGTGAGCTGCACCTTGCCCTCGCGCAAGGCCTTGACCTCCCAGCCCTCCAGCACCATGCCGCACTCGTAGCGCTCCTCGATGTGGTAGTTGAAGAGCGCCTTCTTGTTGTCGGCGATGCGCGGGTCGCGCTGGGCGGGAGTTTTCTTGTGGGTGGCCATGCTGCTCAGATGGGGAGTCCCCGTGGCAATACAATGCCGGGGCGACCGATGATTGTATGAAAAGCGTTCACAAAACTGTCCTGCTCTGGCACAGCGCGCCCGAAATGTTCGCGCTGGTGGCCGATGTTCCGCGTTACCCCGAGTTCCTGCCATGGTGCAGCGAAGGCACCATCCTGGAAGAGCAGGGCGATGCCGTGGTCGCCCGTGTCGGAATGGCCATCAGCGGCATCAGGAAGAGCTTCACCACCCGCAACACGCACGACGGCGAGCGCAGCATCATGCTCGAGCTGGTCGACGGTCCTTTCTCGCACCTGGACGGCGTCTGGGAGTTCATCCCGCTCGGTGGACCCGAGCAGAAGGCCTGCAAGATTGTCTTCACGCTGCATTACGCCTTCTCCAGCCGCACGCTGGAGGCGCTGGTCGGGCCGGTTTTCGACAAGATCGCCGGCAGCCTGGTCGACGCCTTCGTCAAGCGCTCCGACCAGGTCTACGGCGAGGGCTAATTCGTGAAAGTCTCGCTGGCCTATTCGCCCGCGCCGCGCCAGGTGCTCGAGTGCGAGCTCGATCTGCCTGTCGGCAGCCGGCTGGGCGACGCCTTGCAGGCCAGCGGCTGGCTCGAGCTTTACCCCGAGCTGGCCGACCGTGATCTGATCGGCTGCGGCATCTGGGGTCGCAAGGCGGCCGCCGACACGGCGCTGCGCGAGCAGGACCGCGTCGAGTTCTGGCGGGCGCTGCGCGTCGATCCCAAGGTGGCCCGGCGGGAACGCTTCCAGACCCAGGGCGCCCGCAACGCCGGCCTGTTCGCGCGCCGCCGTCCCGGCTCCAAGCAGGGCTATTGAGCCAGCCTGGCCAGGCTAGCGACGCTGGTCCAGCTTGCGCTCCGGCACGCAGTTGTCGCGCTCGTCCTGCCGCATCTGCTGGATTTCGCGCTCGCGGGTGGCGGCATCCATCTCGACCTGCTCGCCCTTGTCGTTGAGCGTCATCAGCTTCAGGCCCGAGTTGAGCGTCTGCAGGGCCGAACGGGCGCGCCGGCAGTTCTCGCGCAGCGCTTCCTCGTTGCGCTGGTAGAGGGGAATGCTGACTTCGCCCTTGCGACCAGCCTGGTTGCGCGGGGGCACGCTCGATTTTGGCGGCGATGCGTCGTTTGCTGCAGCGCTGGCGGCCTCCTGCGCTTGGGTTGGCTGACTCTTGACGGGGGCGGGGCGCAGCAGGATCCTGGGCTCGGGTATCGAGGGCGGGGGCGGCGTGTCGCTGTAGACCTTGCGTTGCTGATCGTCAATCCAGAGCCAGCTGGACTGGGCCAGTGCCACTTGACAGGCCGTCGCCGCCAGGGCGATCAGTCCGCATTGCAGCGCCGCGCGGACAGGCCTGCTGCTGCGTTTGTCCTGGACCGGGGACGGCCTGGATAGTCTTGACCTTCGGTTCATTGAGATCTCCCTGCTGAGCCTGCAGTTTGCTACAGCTGGTGGGGACATTACAATAGTGCTTTTGGAGCCTTACACATGCGCCTACTCGGTAAAGCCCTCACCTTCGACGATGTGTTGCTGGTGCCGGCCTATTCCCAGGTCCTGCCCAAGGACACCTCGCTCGCGACCCAGTTTACCCGCGACATCACCCTGAACCTGCCGCTGGTGTCCGCCGCCATGGACACCGTGACCGAAGCACGGCTGGCAATTGCCATCGCCCAGGAGGGCGGCATCGGCATCGTGCACAAGAACCTGACCCCGCAGGAGCAGGCCGCCCAGGTGGCCAGGGTCAAGCGCTACGAGTCTGGCGTGCTGCGCGACCCGGTCGTCATCACCCCCGACACCACCGTCTATCAGGTCATCCAGCTGTCCGATGAGCTCGGCGTCTCGGGCTTCCCCGTGGTGGACGGCGGCAAGGTGGTCGGCATCGTGACCGGCCGCGACCTGCGCTTCGAGACCCGCTACGACCTGCCGGTGCGCGAGATCATGACGCCGCAGCAGCGCCTGATCACCGTGCCCGAAGGCACCACGCCCGAGGAGGCCAAGGCCCTGCTCAACAAGCACAAGCTCGAGCGTCTGCTGGTCGTCAACGAAGCCTTCGAACTCAAGGGCCTTATCACCGTCAAGGACATCACCAAGCAGCTGACCTTCCCGAACGCAGCGCGCGATTCGTCCGGTCGCCTGCGCGTTGGCGCGGCCGTCGGCGTCGGTGCTGGCACCGAGGAGCGCGTCGAAGCCCTGGTCAAGGCTGGCGTCGATGCCATCGTGGTCGACACCGCGCACGGCCACTCCAAGGGCGTGATCGAGCGCGTGCGCTGGGTCAAGCAGAACTACCCGCAGGTGCAGGTCATCGGCGGCAACATCGCCACTGGTGCCGCCGCGCTCGCGCTGGTCGAGGCTGGTGCCGATGCGGTCAAGGTCGGCATCGGCCCGGGCTCGATCTGCACTACCCGCATCGTCGCCGGCGTCGGCGTGCCGCAGATCA
>JBDLTM010000253.1:0-3640 GCA_039805805.1 Pseudomonadota bacterium
GCTGGCGCCGTTCGGCTGCTATGCGATCAACCTGGCGGCGATCACGGCGGCGATCTGCACCGGCCGCGAGGCGCATGAGGATCCGGCACGCCGCTACTGGGCGAGCGTCTTTGCCGGCGGCTTCTATCTGCTCGTCGGCCTGTTCGGCGCCACCGTCGGGGCGCTGTTCGCAGCCTTTCCGCGCGAACTGGTGCTGGCGATTGCCGGCATGGCGCTTTTCGGCACCATCGGTGGCGGCCTGGCGACCGCGATGAAGGACGAGTCCCAGCGCGAGCCGGCGCTCATCACTTTCCTCGTGACGGCATCGGGGCTGACGCTGTGGGGCATCGGCTCGGCCTTCTGGGGCGTGGTGGCGGGCGCGCTGGCGCTGTTGATCATGCGTCCGCAGCGCCGGGGCTGAGCCCGTCCTGGAAGGCCGGCAACAGGGCCCGGGCGGCCTCGATGCGCAAGCGCATTTCGACTTGTGGGTCATTCATCACCGCCAGCAGGAACTGTCGCGGGTCGGTCCAGCCGGGACCCGCTTCGGTCCTGGTGACTGCAGTGAACTGCTGCTGCGGCATCGCCTGTGACTGATCCCCGCTTGCACCAGCAGGCTGCAGCCTTGCCAGCGCCTGCTGGAAGGCTTCCGGCGCTGTGCTTTCCAGCCGCGCCAGCAAGTCGGCCTGGGCTTCGGAGCCGGGCGGCAGGTCGAGCCAGGGTTCATCCGCGAACAAGGCCGCCAGGTCGGGGGCGACGAAGGCTGACCAGCGATCCGTTTCCTCCAGATGGGCTGGCACCAGTTTGGCATGGCTCGCTGCTCCCATGCCTGAGGAGTCAACTGTCGGCAGCAGCCTGATCTGCCCGGGCGCGACGGGGGCGAGGAAACGCTGGCGCAGCAGTTCCAGGAAACGATGGGCCAGCTCGATGCTGACGGCCTGTTGCAGCGAGAACCAGAGCTGGTAGCCATCCCGGCCGGATACCGCGATCGCGGGCGCCGGCAGGCCGAGCTCGTCCTGCACGCCCTGCCAGAGCGCCGCGGTGGCGTTCCAGCCAGCCGCTTGCCCGAGCTCGATCACGAGCGCCCGCACCTGTGCCTGCGGACTGATCAGGTCCAGGGCAGTGCGATCGGGTGGCAGGTAGAGACGTTCGATTTCAGCTGTTAGTCGGTTCATCAAGTCGGTCCATTACAAGTGAGGATTGTGTCGCAGGCAGAAGCGCTTGGATCATCAGCATGATATTGGCGCAACAGCATGGCGAGCGCTATTCCCAGACTTCATCCCGGTACTGGGGTACCTGGATGACTTGAGATCGTGCCTGCAGGCGCGTGGCAGGTGCTGCGGCTCGTTCCCGAGCAGGTGCTCGCTGAAAGCCGGACCCAGTCGGAGCGGTTCCAGGCGCGAGCCGGAAAGCCGCCAAGCCTTGCCGGTCTTGCCATGGTCCTGGCTGCTTGCGGCTTGGGCCACTTACAAAGCCATCGCCGACTGATCCTGTGTCTACCGGATCTTGAACACACTGCCGTCTATCCAAACGACGACGTCTGGAGCCTGTCGCACCCTCATCTGCGCTGAGACTCGGTTGAATTGTGTCTGGCGGCTTTGTACTCGTGAACCCATTCACTTCCCCAAGGTGTCTTAGCCGGCGCCAGTGATTCAGTCGATCTTTGCGATCCCGCGCCGTAGCCGCATGGCCATGCCTATCTTTTCAAGGTCTCTGGTCGGCAACAGCTGTGCGGCGAGCGGCAGCAGTTCGCCTTCCTCACGTTCGATGTGGCGACGATAGGCGCTGATGAATAGTTCCAGTTCGGCAGATGAAAGCGTCGAGGCTTGCCCATCAGCCACCGCTGACAGGGCCTGGCGCAGCGATCGCCACAGGATGCCTATGCGCTGGTGATCCGCCAACAGGGTCTGGATGAGTTGACTGATCCGCCCCGCTTGCGCGGCAGCCGCCGATGGAGACGACAGCAGGGCCGGAAACAGGTCCTGCTCCTCGTCGGCATGGTGGTCCTGCGCCGCCGTGTCGAAGTAGCGCATCACTGTCCGAGCAGCCTGCCGTGCCTGCTCGTCGCAGCCTTGACTGATCAGGTGGGCCCCCAAGCGCTGCAGTGTTAGGCACTGCTGTTCCACCCGACCGTGGCAGGCCGCGAGCATCTCCAGTGGGACCTCGGTGCTGGCCGACGGACTGGAAAATCCTGGCAGGGTCTTCGTATTCATGTTGGCTTCCATTTGATTGGCTGGACTCAAGCCCAGGACACCATCCAGCCCCAGGGCTGACGCGTGCGGGCGATGCTGTAGAGGGTGAAAACGCACAGCAAGGCCGCAGCCAGATACAGCAGTCGGCTGCCTCGCGTGCGTGCACGCTTGAGCGCACAGGTGCCCAGCACGACGTAGACCGCCAGCAGGCCCAGCTTGGCTGAAAGCCAGGGCTCGCGCAGCGGATTGTGCTGCAGCAGCGTCCACAGGCAAAGGCCCGCGAGCGTCAGCAGGATGTCGATGCCCACGCTGGCGAGTCGCCAGGCCCGGAGCCTGGGCCAGGTCATCCCGAGCACGATGCCCGTGCCGCGCGCGCAGAACAGGCCGACGCTCAGTCCAGCCAGCGCGAGGTGCGCCGACCGCAACAGGGCGTAGAGCCAGGGGGCATCGGCCAGCAAGAACATTCGGCGCTCTTGGCGGGGCAGATCGGGGTCGGTCCGCTTTAGTGCGAGGTCACTGGGCTCCGCTCCAGCCGCAGCCGCCCGTGCCGCCGCAGCCCCCCGCATTGCCCGCGCTCTCGAACATCGGGAACAGCACGTTGTTCTCCAGATGGATATGCGAGATCAGGTCGTCCTTGAGCTGCGCCAGCCCGGCATAGAGCGCGCGCCAGGTGGTGCAGGCACCCGCGGGCGCTTGCTGGTCCTGCGTCAGCTGGTCCAGGCGCTCGAGCGCTGAGCCATGCTCGACATGCTCGAGGCGCATCATCGTGATCGGGTGTCTGACCATGGGATGGCCGCCGCGCTGCATGATCGGGAACAGCACGGACTCCTCCTTTTCCATGTGGTCGAGCAGTTCGGATTCCATCTGCTCGAGGTGCGCTGCCAGGCCGGCCGGGACCAGCGGGTGGCCCGCATGCACGGATTCGACCCGTCGCGCCATGCGGATCAGCTCGGGCAACTGCGCCCGGTGGACGGCGTGGTAGCGGGTCAGGATATGTCCGATCAGATCGGCGGGTTCCGTCGGCGCCTGCAGCGGGGCGTTGGTCTGGGGCAGGGCGGCCAGTTCGGCCAGCACCGCCTCGGTGTCCAGGCCCTTCTCGTGCGTGGCCTGCTGAAGGCTGACCAGGCCGCCGCAGCAGAAGTCGAGCTTGAGGCGTCGGAAGATGGCGGTGGCACCGGGAAGCTGGACGGCGATCTGGCCAAGGCCCAAGCTGGCGTCGAGCAGGGTGGGGGTCGGGACTGCGGTTGCGGTGTTCATGTTCACGCTCCTGAGGTGTCTGTGAAAACATGCATTTACTATGAACCTTTTTGTGGGGCAGGAAAGATGTACTTCAGACCTAGTCCAGCCGACTGAAGTAGGCGCCGGTCTCGGGACGCGGCCTGGGACGTCTGGGCTCAGCCACGCTTCCGAAGTTGATGAAGCACAGGGCATCCTCGTCCTGTTCCAGCCTGAACAGCTCTCGCAAGGCCTGC
>JBDLTM010000254.1:0-3638 GCA_039805805.1 Pseudomonadota bacterium
GCGAGGTCGAGTCAGCCGCCGGACTGATGAGCTTCCTGCGCACGCTCTCGGGCGCGTTCGCGACCTCGATCGTGACCACGGCCTGGACCGACCAGGCGACGCGCCACCATGCCGAGCTCGTCGGCCTGAGCGACCGCGACGGCAGCCTGAGCGCCATGCTGGCCCAGGGCGGAACCTCGCCCGAGGCCGCGAACCAGACCATCGACTACCTGATCACCTCGCAGAGCATCATGCTCTCGACCAACCAGATCATGAGCACGATCGGCGTGATCTTCCTGATCGCGGCTTCGATGATCTGGCTGGCACCCAGGCCCAGGGGGGCGGTCAAGCCGGGAGAGGGCGGCCACTGAAGCCGCGGCATTTTCAAGGGGAGCAGCCGGTTGGCCGTGGCGGGTTCGGCCCAGGCCGGCGTCAATCGTGACGGCTCGCGGTGGGGGGCTTGTCTTACCGGCGCAGCATCGCCGCGAGCGGCAGTGCCGCCTGGTGCTCCTCGATGCGCCTGATCAGCCGCTGCGGCACCTGGGCCGCTTGGAACCGGTCTCGCCAGACCTTCAGCACCTGCTGGCCGGCAAGTTCAACATCGGCCACCACCGAGTCCAGCACCTGGTCGGCAATCCCCACCCGGGCCAGAAAGGCGGCAAAGCTGTCCAGCGTGATGTCGGCAAAGCGCTTGACCCCCGCCATGTTCAGGGCCAGCGAGGTGTCGCGGCTCATGTAGGCCACGGTAGGCACGAGGTCGTAGGCCGGTGCCAGGCGGGGGCTTGTCGGGTCGCTGTAGATCAGCGACCAGTTCTTGATGTGTGCATCGCCGTTGCCCATCAGCACGTTGAACACCATGCGCCGGGCCATCTCGCGCAGATCGGCCAGTCCGCCGGCGTAGCGCAGCAGGGTGCGGCCGATCATCTCGTGGTTGACCTGTCCGTATTTCTGCTGCGCCCTCAGGTTGAAGACCTGTGCAAAGTCCTCGATGTGGATGCGCGTCACTCCAGCTGCCGACACCGATCGGTCGAAGCGGCTGATGGCGTAGAACGGCTCGCCGGTGTCGAAGGCTTCGCGGTCGGGCAGGCCGTCGATCTGGCTGGCGGGCACCAGACGGATCTCGGGTACCTCGATACCCGCATCCCGTGCGACCTGCATGGTGGCGGCCTCCACCATGGGCAATGCCTCGAAGTCGCGCGACGGCGGCTTGACCAGGTAGTTGCCCAGCGCCTGATGACCGGCCAGCGTCAGGCGCTCACCCTGACGCAGCATGGAGAACTTCATCTGCATGCCTGCCAACGAGAACTTGAGCTCGTGCAGCATGTCGCTCTGCTCATCGTCATGCGGCAGGGGGGCGGCAGCGCTTGTGCCACCCGGTCTGCCACGCAGGCGAGACTCGGCAAGGGTGGTGATCACAGCACCGGGCAGATCGCGGCCCAGCGCCCTCAGCAGCAGGAATTCCCGCTCCTCGTGGACCTTGAGACGCTGCGCAATGGTGCGCCGCAGTCCTCCTTCGGGCAGCAGGTTGGAGAAAAATGGCGGAGCCTTGACCGAGGCCGACTTGTGCCGGCTGTCGAGCAGCAGCGCCCGGGTGCCGGCCTCGTCACCGGGTCGTGCCAGCGACAGCGAGAGGATCGGGCGTCTCGGGCCCAGGTCCAGATAGCCTTCGTCGATCACGAAGTGGGACTTTTCGTCGGGGTAATGGGTCAGGTGCCCGACCAGCACGTCGTTTAGGTGCACCGCCAGGGTGCTGACCGAGCTCATGCCTCGTCCCTCAGGTCATCGAACTCGTCCAGCAGGTCCAGCGGACGGTCCACCGTGCGCTCATCAGGCGCCGTCACGGGGCTTGGTTTAAGTTGATGGCCTTGCCCGATGGGGGCCAGCGTCACTTCCAGGCCCAGCGCCGAGGCGTAGCTGACCAGCGTATCCAGGGTGACATCGCCTCCGTTCTCGATCCTGGAGACGGTCGCCTGTCGCATGCCTTCCACCTTGCCCTGCGGGATGCCGAGTTGCTCGCGGTGAGCACGCAGGGCAAGGCCCAGGCGAGAGAGAGTGACAGGATGCTTGATACGTTTTGACGTATTTTTCATGAAATGAATATACGCTAAAACGCTTTGACTTGATGGCGCTCCGCTTCCCGTGGTCAGGATAGGCAAGTATCTGGCGCAGTCATGCCGAGCTGACTGATTTGGCGGCTGAAGTGGCGTCTTATTTGTTAAGTCATTGATTTGGCTTGTATGAGCTCGATCTTGTAGCCGTCCGGGTCGGTGACGAAGGCGATCACCGTGGTGCCGCCCTTGACCGGGCCGGCCTCGCGCGTGACCTGGCCGCCGGCCGCCTTGATCTTCTCGCAGGCGGCGTAGGCGTCGGGCACGCCGATCGCGACATGGCCGTAGGCGGTGCCAAGGTCGTAGCTTTCGGTGCCCCAGTTGTAGGTCAGCTCGATCTCGGCCTGGCCCGGGTTGCCGCCCTCGTAGCCGAGGAAGGCGAGCGTGTACTTGTACTCGGGGTTCTCGGAGCGGCGTAGCAGGCTCATGCCCAGCACCTGGGTGTAGAAGGCTATCGAGCGCTCGAGGTTGCCGACGCGCAGCATGGTGTGCAGGATTCTCATGCCGGATATTGTGGCGCAGCGGCCGGCGCCAGGCCAGCTCACGGCCGCTGGCTCACTTCTGCGCTGGCCATTCGATCCGCACCGTGAGGCCGCCGCCCGGGCTGTCGAGCAGGTTCAGGCCAGCCTGGTGCTGCTCGGCGATCTGGCGCACGATCGCCATGCCCAGTCCGCTGCCGGTGGTGTCGGCCGGGCGCAGGCGCACGAAGCGCTGCAGCACGCGCGACTTGTCCGCGTCTGCGATGCCGGGGCCGTTGTCGGCCACTTCCAGCACCGCCCGACCGTCCTGCTGCCGCAGGCGCACGTCGATTCGGGCGCCAACCGGGCAGTAGCGCAGCGCGTTGTCGACCAGGTTGTCGACCAGCACGCGCAGCTGCTGCCGGTCGCCCTGGACCGTGAGCGGGCCGTCGGATTCGAGGCCGAGGTCGATGTCCTTCTGCTCGGCCTGGGCCAGGAAGGCCAGCACGCGCTCGCGTGCCAGCGAAACGAGCTCGACCGGCTGCGGCTCGAGCGGCCGGGCGTCGGGCTCGAGCCTGGCCATCTGCAGCAGCTGCGCCACCAGGTGGACCGCGCGCTCGATGCCCGCCTCGAGGTCGTCGAGCGCCACGGGCTGGCCGGCAGCGCGGGCCTGCTGGGCGAGCTGGACCTGCAGCTTGATGGCGGCCAGCGGCGTATTGAGCTCGTGCGCGACATCGGCCAGGAACTGGCGCTGAGTCGCCAGCAGCCGGTCGACCTTGGCCAGCAGCTGGTTGAGCGTATCGACCAGGGGCAGCACTTCGCCTGGCATCGCGGTGGTATCGACCGGACTCAGCAGTGCCACGTCACGAGCGCTGATCTCGTCGCGCAAGCGGCGCAGCGGCTGCAAGGCACCGTTGACGGCGGCGCTGATCAGGAATCCCAGCAGCACCAGAAGCAGCAGCAGCGGGGCCAGCAGCACGGGCATGTAGCCCAGGAAAGTGCGCCAGCGCCGCTCGTAGGGCGTGGCCACCTGGATCACGCGCTCGCGGTCGGTCAGCGTGAAGGTGCGCCACCGCGAGCCGTCCCATTCGGT
>JBDLTM010000255.1:0-3634 GCA_039805805.1 Pseudomonadota bacterium
GCGCTTGAGCGCGCCACGGTACTGGCTGCGCGCGACCACTTCCTGGCCCGGATAGCAGCCCTTCTTGAAGTTGACGCCGCCGACCGACTCGTAGTTGAGCATCTGCGGAACGAACTCCTCGACCACCGCGGCACTGACCAGGCAGACGCCGCTGCGCACCTCGAGCCATTGCCAGATCGCGGCGGGTAGATCGGCCGTGGGCGGGCATTCCGGCCTGGCGCAGAGCAGGGCGCGCGCGACGCCCTCGGCGGCGGGCAGCCTGATCCAGCTGCCGGCGGCATCGTCCAGCCTGGACCAGCTGGCGGCGGGCAATCCAGCCGGGACCGAGGCACCAGCGGCGCCGTAAAGGGCGAGTTCCGCTGACGCATCGCTCAGCTTGACCTTGGCGCGCAGCACGAACATCGACAGGCGCTTGAGCGTGGGCGCGAGCAGGTCGCGGCTGCAGGCCAGCAGGATCTCGTCCTCGCCGGACTTCCAGCCGATGAAGCTCGCCAGCATCCGCCCCTTGGGCGAGCAGTAGCCGGCCAGGCGGGCCTGCTCGCGGCCCAGCAGCACGAAGTCCTGCGTCAGCTGGTTGTGCAGGAAGGAGGCCGCGTCGGCTCCCTGGGCGCGGATCAGGCCCCATGACTCCAGCCTGACCAGCCCGGTCAGGGCACTGGCGTCGAAGGCGGAGGTTGGGCTGGCGTTGTGGTCGGGAGGGTTGGCGCTCATGGTGCTGGGTCGAGGTTCCGGGTGCCGCTGTCGCGACGGTCGAATATCATTGGAGGCTGTGATTTTCCCAAAGGCCGGATGGTTGTGCAGCGTCGTGTGAAAAATAGGTGGATTCCGGTCCTGTCCGGCTTGCTGCTGGCCGCAGTGCTGGCGGTCGCCGCGGTCGCCTGGTGGCTGCAGCGTCCTCTCGATCTGGCAGGCTCCACTTCGGCGCCGCTCGAGCTGAACATTCCAGCCGGCTCATCGGCGCGCCAGGTAGGCCAGCGGATCCATGATGCAGGCGTGCGTGCTCCAGCCTGGTGGCTGCATGCCTGGCTGCGCCTGTCGGGCCAGTCGCGCCAGATCCAGGCCGGCAGCTACGAGATTCCGCTCGGCATGACGCCTTCACAGCTGCTTGACCGCCTGGTGCGCGGCGAGCAGGCGCTGCGCCGTGTGACCCTGGTCGAGGGCTGGAACTGGCGCCAGGTGATGCAGGCGATCAAGGGTGCCGAGCAGCTGAGCTGGGACCTGCCGGAAAGCGCGCTGCGCCAGCCCCACGCGCTGATGAGCGCCCTCGGACTGCCAGGCCACCCCGAGGGGCGCTTCTTTCCGGATACCTATCTCTACCCCAGGAAGACCAAGGCGTCGGACCTGCTGCGGCAGGCGGCGGCGGCGATGGACCCCCAGCTGGCACAGGCCTGGGCCCAGCGCGCGCCAGGCCTGCCGCTGCAGTCGCCCGAGCAGGCGCTGATCCTGGCCAGCGTGGTCGAGAAGGAGACCGGCGCCGAGGCCGATCGCGCCCGGGTCGCGGCGGTCTTCGTCAACCGGCTGCGGCTGGGCATGCGGCTGCAGACCGACCCGACCGTGATCTACGGCCTGGGAGAGGCCTTCGACGGCAACCTGCGCAAGCGCGACCTACTCGCCGACACCCCCTACAACAGCTACACCCGCGCCGGGCTGCCGCCGACACCGATCGCGATGCCGGGTCTGGCCTCGATTCGCGCCGCGCTGCATCCGGCCAACAGCGATGCGCTCTACTTCGTCGCGCGCGGTGACGGCAGCAGCCATTTCAGTGCCACGCTGCAAGAGCACAACCTGGCGGTGCGCCGCCATATTCTGAACCGTTGATCCCACACGCCTCATGACCCAGCCCGGTTTGTTCATCAGTTTCGAAGGCATAGACGGTGCCGGCAAGTCCACCCATATCGCGGCCGTGGCCGACTGGTTCCGCGCCCGTGGCCGCCAGGTCACGCTCACCCGCGAGCCTGGCGGCACGCCGCTGGCCGAGAAGCTGCGCGAGCTGCTGCTGCACGAGGCCATGGACCCGCTGACCGAGGCCTTGCTGATGTTCGCTGCCCGCCGCGAGCATGTGCAGCAGGTCATCCTGCCCGGGCTGGCGCGCGGCGAGGTAGTGATCTCGGACCGCTTCACCGATGCGAGCTTCGCCTACCAGGGCCATGGCCGCGGCTTCGACCTGCCTGTGCTGCAGACGCTTGAGCGCTGGGTGCAGCAGCAGCCCGGTCAGGACGGACTGCTCGAGCCCGAGCTCTGCTTCTGGTTCGACCTGGCGCCTGCCGTCGCCGCAGCGCGTCTGGCTGGAGCGCGCACGCCGGACAAGTTCGAGTCGCAGTCCGAGGCCTTCTTCACCCGCGTCGCCGGCGGCTATGCGGCGCGCATGGCCGAGGCACCGGGGCGCTTCGCCCGCATCGACGCCAGCCAGGGACTGGAAGCGGTGCGCGAGCAGGTGCTGCAGCATTGCCAGGCCCGCTGGGGGCAGTCATGACCGGACCCGAAGCGGCCAGCCTGGCGCCCTGGCTGCGGCGCCAGCTGGTCCAGCTGCAGCAGCAGCGCGGCCACGCCGTCCTGCTCAGCGGTCCCGCCGGCCTGGGTCAGTACGAGCTGGCCCTGTCGCTGGCGCGCGCCTGGCTGTGCGAGGCGCCCAGCGCGGAGCAGGGCGCCTGCGGTCGCTGCGACAGCTGCCATGCGGTCGACGTGCGCACCCATCCCGACCTGTTCGTGCTGATGCCCGAGACGCTCTCGATCGAGCTCGGCTGGCCGCTGGACGAGCGCACCCAGGACAGGATCGACCGCAAGGAGATCAAGCCCGGCAAGTTCATCCGCGTCGACGCCACGCGCGAGGCAGTGGCCTTCACGCAGCTCACGCGCTCGCGGGGCAACACCAAGGTGGTGCTGGTCTATCCGGCCGACCGGCTCAACATCGAGTCTGCCAACACGCTGCTCAAGACGCTGGAGGAGCCGCCCGGCGCGGTGCGATTCGTGCTGGCGACCGAGGCGGTCCACGCCTTGCTGCCCACCATCCGCAGCCGCTGCCAGACGCATGCGCTCGAGTGGCCGCAGCAGGACGAGGCTCAGGCCTGGCTCGAAGCCGTCATGCAGGCTGATGCCGGCAGGGCTGGCAAGACGCCCGGCCCTGCCGACCTCTCGACCTGGCTGCGTGCGGCAGGCGGTCGGCCAGACGAGGCGCTGTCACTGGCCAGGCTGGGCCTGGGCGCCTCGGCCTGGAGCGGCTTGCCGCGCTCGATCGTGAATGGCGACTGGTCCGCCATCGCAGACTGGCCGCCGGCGCGCCAGCTCGACCTGCTGCAGAAGATCTGCCATGACCTGATGGTGACGGGCAGCGGCGGCTTGCCGCGATTCTTCCTGACCGGTGATCTGCCTGCCCATCCAGGCCTTCCATCCCTGCTGGGCTGGCAGAAGGATCTGCAGCGGGCGGCCGCCAGCGTCGAGCACCCCTACAACGCCGGCCTGCTGCAGGAAGCCTGGGCGGGCAGGGCGCGCGCCGCTCTCGCTTACACTAGGGATCAATGAGCACGCCAGTCCCGAGTGCTGCATTGGCGCGGCCCGCTGTGATCCAGCTCGCCATTCCGGACCGATCCGCGCTGCAGTCCGCCTACATCCCGCTTTTCAGCGAGGGGGGCCTCTT
>JBDLTM010000256.1:0-3611 GCA_039805805.1 Pseudomonadota bacterium
CATGGTGCACGTAGACCGCCGTATCGGGTGTCTGCGTATGCGTCTGCGGAGGCGTGTAGCAGGCCGACAGGGAGACCAGGGACAGCACCGCAAGCGTGGAAAGGGCCAGGCGGCCCACAACGGGATTCGAATTCATTTGGACAACTCCTAGGGTTGATGACAACCGATGAAACAAGGCTCAGCGTGACAGGTAACGCAGCTCAGCCCTGCGGTTGAGCGCCCAGGCCGCCTCGTTGTGAGCGGGGTCGACCGGCATTTCCTCCCCCAGACTGACCGCTTCCAGCGCCAGCTCGGACACGCCCGAATTCACCATGAACAGCCGCACGACCTCGGCACGCCGCTGGCCGAGCGCCAGGTTGTACTCGGACCCGCCGCGCTCGTCGGCATGCCCCTCGATGCGCAGCCTGGCACCCGGGTGCGCCATCATGTACTGGGCATGCGCCTGAACCAGCACCAGATCCAGTGGCCGGATCTGGTCCGAATCGAAGTCGAAATAGATCGTGCGCCGGCCCCTCAAGGCCTCGGGCTCGCGGGCCGGCCTGGCCGGCGTCGCCTCGACCTTCGAGACATGGGGGTGGCGCACGTAGACCGCGGAAGTGGCCGGACTGGCCTCGGAAACAGGCGCGGGGACCGAACTGCAAGCAGACAGGACCATCATCACCGCGGCACTCGCGACACCGCCAGCCATGCGCCGCCAAGCTCTTGTCACAAACTTCATCATCTCAATCCCAAGCCTCTTGTCACGACGGGTAGGTACGGAGTGTCGCCCGCCAGCCCTTCAAACCTTGTGCCCCTGCGAGCCGATGATGCTGGCAGTGGCGGACAGGCGGCCAGGGACGATCCGTTTGGAACTTTATAAGCCAGCCCGGCATCAGCGACTTTTTACCGACGGCTGCAAAACTTTGCCGGCCAGCAAAAGTTGGGCGAATGTCGACGGCACATCGACATCGATTCAAATTTGACATCGGATAGTGAAGACTGACACTGTTTTTCCACCCATCAAAGCAGTCGATCCGGCGAGCAAACATTCCAGTTCCGGGCCTGCCTAACATCGCCACATGAGGCAGAATGCACCCACCAACCCCCTGACAACGGGCCTTGTCGGCACGTCGAGGGAGTTGAGCTTGCAGGTCGCCTCAGCGCTGGCCAGACTGGCCACACTCCAAGGCCACCCCACCACCCAGCACGAGTTCGAAAGCCTGGCCCCATGCCTGGACCACCGGGCGCTCGACGGTATCCCGCTCGCAGGACGCATCGGCGTGCTCTGGCAGGCCAGGTTCCCCCAGACCAGGTTCAGTGCGCCGTCCTGGCCTCCGATTCCTGACGATCTGCCGGCTCTCTGGCTGGGCGCCTCGAAAACGGGCGTCGAAGTCACGCTCCTGATCGTCATCGGGGCTCTGACCAACGGCGCGCTCTCCTGCCTGGACAACCAGGGCAATTCCGTGCTGCTGGAGCCGCATCTGGCTTGCCGCGGCCAACTGCTGGTGCTCAAGCCGGGGGCCTGCGTGCCAGACCTGGAACGGCCGCATGGACGCATCTGCCTCGCCGAGCCTGCAGACACCCGACCTCGTGAACCGACTCGCCGTCTGTGGGACTGGATGATCTCCAGGCTGAGAAAGCCCTGAGAAGCGCCTGAATTTTCTCGCCAGCAAAAGAAATCGACCTGAAAACAAAATCACGGCCCGGGTGAGCGGGTAGCGTAATAGGGTCCCCTATTACGCGCCGGAAATCACCATGAGTTCGACATTGCCCTCCCAAGACGCCGTCACTGCACAGCCATTCGTCTTTGTGCTCGACAACGTCGAGGACTGGCAGGCGCTGGCCGCCGGCATTCCGGCCGGTGCCGAGTTCCACCTGCTGTCATCGTCCGGCAATGCGCTGGCGCAGATGGCTACCCTGCTGGGCGGACACAGCGGACTGGCCGCGATCCACCTGATCAGCCACGGCAGCGCGGGCAGCCTGAACCTCGGGACGACGACGCTCGACAGCACCACCCTGCCCCGGCATGCCGGCGAGCTGGCCGCGATCGGCGCGGCGCTGGGCGTGGACGGGGACCTGCTGCTGTACGGCTGCGACGTCGCTGCAGGCGACGCCGGCGCGAGCTTCATCCAGGCACTGGCACAGGCGACGGGCGCGGACGTGGCGGCATCGACCGATCCGACCGGCTCGGCCGAGCTAGGCGGGGACTGGACGCTGGAGGCCTCGACCGGATCGATTGAAGGGACCACCCCCTTCGACAGCAGCAGCCTCCTGGCCTTCGACGGCTTGCTGGGCAGCGCCACCTTCAGCGGCAGCTTCAGCAGCCAGAGCGCCAACGAGGACAGCAACTACCTGTTCAGCAGCCTGTTCGGCTCCGGCGCTGGCCAGGTGCAATTGAGCTCATCCGGCAACTGGCAGGCCATCGTCACGGTCACGGGAGGCAACGGCAAGCTCAGCGACGGCAGCACCGACGGCGTCAGCCTGGCCGGCACCGGCGGCCAGGCCGGTATCAATGCCTTCCTGGCCAGCCTGAGGTTCGTGCCGGACGCCAACTGGAATGGCACCGCCGCGGTCTCGGTCGAGATCCAGTCCTACAGCAATTCCAGCGACACGACGGTTAACTCGTTCAACATCGTCTTCGCCCCGGTCGCCGACCGGCCCGTGACGGGAACGCTGACGGCGCTGGCGGCAGTGGACGAGGATAGCGCCTCTCCGGCCGGCGCCACGGTCACGTCCATCGTCACGGCTTTCTCGGATGCTGACGGCAACACGCTATCGGGCGTCGCCGTCACCGCCAACGCGGCCACGTCGGCGCAAGGCGAATGGCAATACACGACCAACGGCGGCAGCAACTGGTACGCCGTCGGCTCGGTCAGCGCCAGCAGCGCGCTGGTACTCGACGGCAGCGCCAAGCTGCGCTTCCTGCCCAAGGCCAACTGGTTCGGCACGCCGGGCAGCCTGACGCTCAACGCCATCGACAACAGCGGAACCCGCAGCTACACCAGCGGGCTCACGCGCGAGCTGACGAATACCAGCGGCGCTGGCGACATCAGCGCCAGCGGCAGCGCCTTCTCGACCTCGGTCAACCCGGTCAACGACGCGCCGACCACCTCGGCACAGACTGCCACCGTGTCCAAGAACGGATCGCTGTCGACCGTCACGCTGGCGTCGACCGACATCGACAGCGGCAGCAACACCTCGACCGACGCTGTCGTCAGCAAGTACAAGATCGTCGACGTCAGCGGCCTGCACGGGACGCTCAGCAAGACCGGCGTCGCCTCGATCACGACGGGCACCGAGCTGACGCTGGCGCAGGCGACCAACCTGACCTACACGCCCGACGCCAACTACGCGGGGACGGCCAGCTTCACCTTCCAGGCCATCGATGCTGGAGGGCTGGCCAGCAACACCAGCACCTTCACGATCACGGTGTCCCAGGTCAACATGGCCCCCGTGGTGACCGTGCCAAGTGCACAGAGCGGCACAGAGGATACCGCCCTCACCGTCAGCGGCGTCTCGCTGGCCGACAGCGACGACGCTGGCGCAACGGTCGAGCAGCTCACGCTGAGCGCCAACAACGGCAACATCGGCCTTGCCAGCACGACCGGGCTTACCGTGACCGCCGGCGCCCT
>JBDLTM010000257.1:0-3607 GCA_039805805.1 Pseudomonadota bacterium
CTCTACGACGCGCTCTACGACCTGATGGGCTACGACAAGGTGCAGAAGGCCTTCGAGCGCCAGCAGATCGAGATCGCGCCGCTGGCCTTCATGCGCGGGCGCACGCTGAACCACGCCTTCGTGATCCTGGACGAGGCGCAGAACACCACGCCCGAGCAGATGAAGATGTTCCTGACCCGGATCGGCTTCGGCAGCAAGGCTGTCATCACGGGCGACATCAGCCAGATCGACCTGCCGCGCACCCAGCTGTCGGGCCTGATCGACGCCGAGCGCGTCCTCAAGCGCGTCAAGGGCATCGCCTTCAACCGGCTCACCAGCGCCGACGTGGTGCGCCATCCGCTGGTCGCGCGCATCGTCGATGCGTATGACGCAGGTGGCCCGCGCGAGGTCGACGAGGCGATGCCGCTGACGCGCGGCACGGCGCGCAAGACCACGCGCCGCAGCGCCAGCGACTGAAGCGCCAGCCACGCCGAACAACCTCTGCCCCAAGCCCCACGGAAACCGAACATGGCCCTGCCCGACCTCACCCTCTCCCTGCAATTCGCCCGCTTCGACGGCGTGGCCGAGCACCGCGCCGCGCTGCCGCGCCAGAAAGTCATGCGCTGGATCCGCCACGCGCTCGCCAGCGATGGCGAGATCACCGTGCGCATCGTCGACGCCGAGGAAGGCCAGAGCCTGAACCGCGACTACCGCGGCAAGGACTACGCCACCAACGTGCTGACCTTCGACTACTCGCAGGAGCCGGTCGTGATGGCCGACCTGGTGCTGTGCGCGCCGGTGGTGGCGCGCGAAGCCGCCGAGCAGGGCAAGACGCTGCAGCAGCACTACGCCCACCTGCTGGTGCATGGCGCGCTGCACGCGCAGGGCTGGGACCACGAGACCAGCGAGGCCGACGCCGAGGAGATGGAGGCCTACGAGGTCGAAATCCTGGCCGGACTCGGCTTCCCCAACCCCTATGCCGACTGAGGCGCGCCCATGAGCCGACAGCGCGACCGCCTCAAGGTGCTGACCGCGGGCATCTTCAGCCTGCTGCTGACGCTGGGCGTGGCGCGCTTCGCGTACACGCCGCTGCTGCCCTTGATGCAGCAGCAGGCCGGGCTCGGCGTCGCCGAGGCCGGCTGGCTGGCCGCGATCAACTATGCCGGCTACCTGAGCGGCGCGCTGCTGGCGATGCTGGGCGGCGACCTGGTGCTCAAGGACCGGCTGTATCGCGTCGGGCTGGTCGTGGCGGTCGCGAGCACCGCGATGATGGGCCTCAGCAGCGACTTCACTGTCTGGGCCATCTCGCGCTATCTCGCGGGCCTGAGCAGCGCGGCCGGCATGCTGCTGGGCGCCGGTCTGGTGCTGAACTGGCTGATCCGCCACGGCCACCGCAGCGAGCTCGGCATCCTATACAGCGGCATCGGGCTCGGCGTGGTGATGTGCTCGGCCGCGGTGGCCTGGATGGACCAGCTGCTGGACTGGCGCGGCCAGTGGCTGGCGCTGACGCTGCTCGGTGGCCTGCTGGCCCTTCCGGCGCTGGCCTGGCTGCCGGCTCCGCCGCGCACCGTGGCCAGCCAGGACGCGCAGGCCTGGCGCGACAACCCGCCCAGCGCGCTGTTCCTGCGCCTGTTCATGGCGGCGTATTTCTGTGCCGGCATCGGCTACGTGGTCAGCACCACCTTCATCGTCGCGATCGTCGAGCGGCTGCCGGGACTGGCGGGACAGGGCAAATGGGCCTTCCTGGCGATCGGGATCGCCGCCGCGCCCGCCAGCATCGTCTGGGACTTCGTCGCGCGCCGCATCGGCGACCTCAACGCGCTGATCGTGGCCGCGCTGCTGCAGATCGCCGGCATCCTGCTGCCGCTGGCCGGCGGCGGGCTGAGCTTGACGTTGGCCGGCGCGCTGCTGTTCGGCGGCACCTTCGTCGGCATCGTGAGCCTGGTGCTGACGATGGCCGGGCGCTACTACCCCGGCCGCCCCGCCAGGATGATGGGCAGGATGTCGCTCGCCTACGGCAGCGCGCAGATCGCTGGCCCGGCCGTGACGGGCTGGCTCGCGACCCGCTTCGGCGGCTACGAGGCCGGGCTCTACATGGCGGCAGGCATCATGGTGCTGGGCAGCGCGCTGTTGCTGCTGCTCAAGCGCCTGCCGCTCAGTCCAGCAGCCGCACCTTGACGCTGCGGCCCTTGATGCGGCCGGCCGCCAGCCGGGCTTCGGCCTGCCTGGCGATGGCGCGATCGACCGCGACATAGGTCGAGAACTCGTTGATGTTGATCTTGCCGATCTGCTCGCGCTGGTAGCCCAGCTCGCCGGTCAGCGCGCCGAGCACGTCGCCGGCGCGGATCTTCTCCTTGCGACCGCCCATGATCTGCAGCGTCGCCATCGGCGGGCGCAGCGGGCCGCCCGGGGCCTGGGTCAGGCTGTCCAGCGGCTGCCAGGCCACCTCGCTGCCCTGCAGCAGCTCGATCCTGCCGACCGACCCCATCTCGTCCAGACTGGCCAGGGTGAGCGCCAGGCCCTCGGCCTCGCCGCGGCCGGTGCGGCCGATGCGATGGATATGCACCTCGGGGTCGGGCGTGCAGTCGACGTTGATCACAGCGCCGAGCTCGGCGATGTCGATGCCGCGCGCCGCGACGTCGGTCGCCACCAGCACCGAGCAGCTGCGGTTGGCGAACTGCACCAGCACCTGGTCGCGCTCGCGCTGGTCGAGCTCGCCGTAAAGCGCCAGCGCAGCGAAGCCCTGGCCCCGGAGCAGCGCGACCAGATCGCGGCATTGCTGCTTGGTGTTGCAGAAGGCCAGCGTCGATTCGGGCCGGAAATGGTTCAGCAGGCGCGCCACGACTGCGAGACGCTCGCTGTTCCTGACCTCATAGAAATGCTGGCGTATCTTGTCGGCCGCGTGCAGCGCCTCCACCTTGACCGACTGCGGATCGCGCATGAACTGGGCGGCGATGCGGTCCACCCCTTCCGGATAGGTGGCAGAGAACAGCAGCGTCTGGCGGCTGGCCGGGCACAAGCGAACGACCTGTGCGATGTCGTCGAAGAAGCCCATGTCGAGCATGCGGTCGGCCTCGTCGAGCACCAGGGTGTTGACGGCGTTCAGGCTCAGGTGGCCGCGCTCGAGGTGGTCGAGGATGCGGCCTGGCGTGCCGACGACGACATGGGCACCATGCTCCAGGCTCAGCGTCTGGCCGCGCAGCGCGACGCCGCCACACAGCGTCACGACCTTGACGTTGCCATGCGCGCGCGCCAGGCGGCGGATCTCGAGCGTGACCTGGTCGGCCAGCTCGCGCGTCGGGCAGAGCACCAGCGCCTGCACCTGCCACAGCGCGGGATCGAGCTTCTCGACCAGCGGGATGCCGAAGGCCACCGTCTTGCCGCTGCCGGTGCTGGCCTGCGCGATCAGGTCGCGCCCGGCCAGGGCCAGCGGCAGGCTGGCGGCCTGGATGGCCGTCATCGCGCTGTAGCCGAGCTGGCCCAGGTTCTCCAGCGTGGAGGCGGCCAGCGGCAGCTGGCTGAAGGCGGCGCCGGCGGCGATGTTTTTGAGGGATTCATTCATCGCGCGATTATCGGCGCGGTCGTTCTTTTGCGACAGGGCCGGGGTGGGGCCGGGGGTCGGTTTATT
>JBDLTM010000258.1:0-3606 GCA_039805805.1 Pseudomonadota bacterium
TTCTTCGTCAACCAGTCGCTGCTGACCGGCGAGCCCTACCCGGTCGAGAAGCAGGCCTGTCTGCCCTCCGGGCTCGCGACCGACCTGGCGAGTGCGAGCAACGCGGTCTTCATGGGCTCGTCAGTGGTCAGCGGCAGCGCCAGCATGCGCGTCGTCAGGACGGGCAGCAAGACCGCGATCGGTGACATCGCCGACAGCGTCTCGCGCCCGTCCGCGCCCACCGCATTCGAGCTCGGCACGCGCCGCTTCGGCATGCTGATCATGCGGCTGACACTGATGATGGTGCTGTTCGTGCTGCTGGCGGCGGTCCTCACGCACAAGCCCTGGCTCGAGTCCTTCCTGTTCGCGGTCGCGCTTGCCGTCGGCCTCACGCCCGAGCTGCTGCCCATGGTGGTGTCGGTCACGCTCGCGCGCGGCTCGCTGCGCATGGCGCGGCGCCAGATGATCGTCAAGCGCCAGAGCGCGATCCAGGACCTCGGCTCGATGGATCTGCTGTGCACCGACAAGACCGGCACGCTGACCGAGGCCAGGATACGCATGGAGCGCCATGTCGATGCGAGCGGCGTGCCCAGCGAGCAGGTGCTGCGCCTGGCCTACCTCAACAGCTGGTTCGAGAGCGGTCTCAGGAGTCCGCTCGACGACGCCATCCTCGAGCACGGGCATATTTCAGTCGATGGCTGGCGCAAGCTCGACGAAGTGCGGTTCGACTTCGAGCGACGCCGCGTCTCGGTGCTGCTCGAGCATGAGGGCGAGCGCTGGCTGATCGTCAAGGGGGCACCGGAAGACTTGCTGGGCCTGTGCACCGCGCTCGACGGACAGGGCGATGGCGGCTCCCGGCCGCTCGGGGACGCCGAGCTCAAGCTGGCGCACCGGACCTGCAGCGGACTCGAGGACGAAGGATTTCGCGTGCTCGGCATCGCCTGGAGGCTTGTCGCGCCCGACCATCCGCACGCGGTCGTCGACGACGAGTCCGAGCTCGTGCTCGCGGGCTTTGCGGCCTTCCTCGATCCGCCGAAGGAGAGCGCAGCACCCGCGCTGCGCTCGCTGCAGCATGCCGGCGTCGCGATCAAGATCGTGACCGGAGACAGCGAGCGCGTCACGCGCCATGTCTGCCGCGAGCTCGGCCTGCCGGTGCTGGGCGTGCTGACCGGGCGTGAGATCGAGACCCTGGACGACCATGCGCTGCAGGCCCGACTGGATTCGGTCAACCTGTGCTGCCGCGTCAATCCGATGCAGAAGAAGCGCGTGATCCAGGCACTGCGCGCACGCGGAAATGTGGTGGGCTACCTCGGCGACGGCGTCAACGACGCGCCCTCGCTGCACGCTGCCGACGTCGGCCTCTCGGTCGACTCGGCGGTCGACGTCGCCAAGGCAGCCGCCGACATGATCCTGCTGCGCCACGACCTCTCGGTGCTGCATGGCGCCGTGATGGAAGGCCGGCGCACCTTCGGCAACATCATGAAGTACATCATGATGAGTACGAGCTCGAACTTCGGCAACATGTTCAGCATGGCGGGCGCAGCCTTGTTCCTGCCCTTCCTGCCGATGCTGCCGGTGCAGATCCTGCTCAACAACCTGCTCTACGACCTGTCCGAGCTCGCCATTCCCTTCGATGCCGTCGACGCGGCCGAGACCCGGCGCCCGCACCGATTCGAGACCGAACAGATCCGCGACTTCATGTGGACGCTCGGGCCGATCAGCTCGCTGTTCGACTTCCTGACCTTCTGGCTGCTGCTGGTCGCCTTCGACGCAGGCGAGAGCCTGTTCCAGACCGGCTGGTTCATCGAATCGCTCTGCACCCAGGTGCTCGTCATCTTCCTGATCCGCACCCGGGGCAGCCCCCTGCGCAGCCGGCCGCACCCGCTCTTGGCTGCGACCTCGCTGCTGGTGCTGGCCTTCGCCGCCATCCTGCCGCTGACGCCGCTGGGGGCCTACTTCGGCTTCACGCCGCCGCCACTGGCGCTCTACGGCGCGCTCGCGTTGATGGTGATGGCCTATCTCGGCGCAGCCGAGTTCGCGAAACGGCGTTTTTTTCGCCGGATCAGCAGGAATTGACCGGTCCGGCAGGGCTGGAGTCACTTTTCTGGAGAGAATCACGGAATCTCCCGACCACGGCCCGCCAGTCCAAGCCCCAGATGGAAGAAGCCCCCGGGCCTGGCGGCACCGGGGGCTTGTCGCTTTCAGCTCAGGATCGGAACGGTCAGACGTTCACTTCCTTGGCGGTCTCGGCGTATTCCTCGATCTGGTCGAAGTTCATATACTTGTAGATCTTGTCGGCGTTCTGCGCGACGACGCCGACTTCGGCCTGGTATTCCTCGACGGTCGGGATGCGGCCGAGCTTGGAGCAGACTGCGGCCAGTTCGGCCGAGCCCAGGAACACATTGGTGTTCTTGCCCAGGCGGTTCGGGAAGTTGCGGGTCGAGGTCGACATCGCGGTCGAGCCTTCCTTGATCTGCGCCTGGTTGCCCATGCACAGCGAACAGCCCGGCATCTCCATGCGGGCACCGGCGCCACCCAGGGTGGCGTAGTAGCCTTCCTTGGTCAGCTCGGCGGCGTCCATCTTGGTCGGCGGGGCGATCCACAGGCGCACCGGGATGTCCTTCTTGCCTTCCAGGATCTTGCCGGCGGCACGGAAGTGGCCGATGTTGGTCATGCACGAACCGACGAAGACCTCGTCGATCTTGGTGCCGGCGACTTCGGACATGAACTTGGCGTCATCCGGGTCGTTCGGGCAGCAGACGATCGGCTCCTTGATGTCGGCCAGGTCGATCTCGATGACGGCGGCGTATTCGGCGTCGGCATCGGCTTCGAGCAGGTTCGGGTTGGCCAGCCAGGCCTCGACCGACTTGATGCGGCGCTCCAGCGTGCGGGCGTCCTCGTAGCCGTTGGCGATCATGTTCTTCATCAGGACGACGTTCGAGCGCAGGTACTCGGCCACCGGTTCCTTGTTGAGCTTGATCGTGCAGCCGGCGGCGGAGCGCTCGGCCGAGGCGTCGGAGAGTTCGAACGCCTGCTCGACCTTGAGGTCCGGCAGACCTTCGATCTCGAGGATGCGGCCCGAGAAGATGTTCTTCTTGCCGGCCTTCTCGACGGTCAGCAGACCGGCCTTGATCGCGTAGAGCGGGATCGCATGCACCAGGTCACGCAGGGTGACGCCGGGCTGCATCTGGCCCTTGAAGCGGACCAGCACCGATTCGGGCATGTCCAGCGGCATCACGCCGGTGGCGGCGCCGAAGGCGACCAGGCCGGAGCCGGCCGGGAAGGAGATGCCGATCGGAAAGCGGGTGTGGCTGTCGCCGCCGGTGCCGACGGTGTCGGGCAGCAGCAGGCGGTTGAGCCAGCTGTGGATCACGCCGTCGCCCGGACGCAGCGCGACGCCGCCACGGTTGCTGATGAAGGCCGGCAGCTCACGGTGCATCTTGACGTCGACCGGCTTCGGATAGGCGGCGGTGTGGCAGAAGGACTGCATCACCAGGTCGGCAGAGAAGCCCAGGCAGGCCAGGTCCTTGAGCTCGTCGCGGGTCATCGGGCCGGTGGTGTCCTGCGAACCCACGGTGGTCATCTTCGGCTCGCAGTAGGTACCCGGGCGCACGCCCTGGCCTTCCG
>JBDLTM010000259.1:0-3579 GCA_039805805.1 Pseudomonadota bacterium
GCAGGCCGCGCCGCGGCCAGTGGCCGCCTGACACACACCCGACGAGGAGAACGCGATGAGCAAGGAATGGCCGCTGTGGGAGGTCTTCATTCGCAGCCAGCACGGGCTGGCGCACAAGCATGTGGGGAGCCTGCACGCGCCGGATGCCGAAATGGCGATCAACAACGCACGTGATGTCTACACGCGTCGCAACGAGGGCGTCGGCATCTGGGTCGTACGTGCCGCCGACATCGTCTCGAGCAGCCCGGGCGACAAGGCGCCGTTGTTCGAGCCGTCGAACAGCAAGGTCTACCGCCATCCCACCTTCTTCCCGATGCCGGAAGAAGTGAAGAACCTCTGAGGACGCGCCATGCTCGACGACAAGTTCGACTACCTGCTGCGGCTGGGCGACAACGCCCTGGTGCTGAGCCAGCGCCTGACCGAATGGGTCGGCAAGGGACCGGCGCTGGAAGAAGACATGGCGCTTGCCAACACCGCGCTCGACCTGATCGGCCAGGCCCGGCTTTGGCTGTCTTATGCTGGCGAGGTCGAGGGCGTTGGCCGCACCGAGGATCAGCTGGCCTACCTGCGCGACGCACACCAGTTTCGCAATCTGCTGATCGTCGAGCGACCGAACGGTGGTTACGCCGACACGCTGATGCGGCAGTACCTGTTCGACAGCTGGCATTTGCTGCTGCTCGAGCAACTGACGCGCGCCTCGGACGAGCGCATCGCCGCCATTGCCGAGAAGGCGAAAAAGGAGGTGACCTACCACCTGCGCCGCAGCGCGGATCTGGTGGTGCGGCTGGGCGACGGCAACGAGGAGAGCCACCGTCGCATGCAGGCGGCGCTGGACGACCTGTGGATGTACACGGGCGAGATGTTTGAAGTCGACAGCGTCGACGAGATTCTCGAGTCGCACGGCATCGTGGACAGCGTGAGCGGGCTGCACGCGCCGTGGCTGGCGCAGGTGAGCCGCACGTTGGCCGCCGCCACGCTGACGATGCCACCGCCCGACGCCTGGATGCAAAAGGGCGGCAAGCAGGGACGTCACGGCGAACAACTGGGCTTTCTGCTGGCCGAGATGCAGTTTCTGCAGCGCGCCTACCCGGGGTTGCAGTGGTGAACACCGAACCAACCGGGGGCAGCAGGGTGTCGACCTCAAAGCAGCCGTCGCTCGACGAGGTCTGGGCTTGGCTCGACGAGATCGAGGATCCAGAGATTCCGGTTATCTCGATTGTCGATCTGGGCATCGTGCGTGGCGTAAGGTGCAAAAACGATGCCGAAGGCGGCGAATGGGTGGTCACGATCACGCCCACCTATTCGGGGTGCCCGGCCACGCACGTGATCGCACGCAGCGTGATCGAGCGACTGGCGCAGCACGGCCTGACCCGCGTCCAACTCGAAACCCGTATCTCGCCGCCATGGACCACGGATTGGATGAGCGAAGAGGGCAAACGCAAGTTGCGCAACTACGGCATCGCGCCGCCCTTAGGACTGGCCACACAGCAGTCGATATCGATTGCCGAGATCGGCCACGGTGCCCGTCCACTAGCCCCAGCCGTGCCTGCGGGGCTGCAATGCCCGCAGTGTGGCTCAAGCGAGGTCAGCCTGACGAGCCAGTTCGGCTCCACGCCCTGCAAGGCGCTGTATCGCTGCAACCGTTGTCTTGAGCCGTTCGACTACTTCAAGTGCCATTGACGGGAAGCCACCGATGAGCAAGTTCTACCCGCTGACGATTGCCGACGTTCGCCAGGAGACGCGCGACACCATCGTCGCGACCTTCGCGGTGCCCGCCAGCCTGCGCGAACGCTTCGCCTTCACGCAGGGCCAACACCTCACACTGCGCGCGACGATCAATGGCGTGGACCTGCGCCGTTCGTATTCGATCTGCTCGGCGGTGCAGGACGCCGACCTGCGCGTGGCGATAAAGCGCACGCCCGGCGGCCAGTTCTCGACCTGGGCCAACGACACGCTCAAACCCGGGGTCGGTGTCGAAGTGATGCCGCCGATGGGGCATTTCAACCTGCCGCTGTCAGCCGACCACCGCAAGCGCTACCTGGCGTTCGCCGCCGGCAGTGGCATCACCCCGATGCTGTCGATCATCAAGACCACGCTCGTCGCTGAGCCCCATTCGGCGTTCACGCTGGTCTATGGCAACCGGGCCTCGGCCGCGGTGATCTTCCGCGAAGAGTTGGCCGAACTGAAGGACCTCTACCGCGAGCGTCTGAACATCGTCTATGTGATGAGCCGCGAGCAGCAGGACATCGAGCTGTTCAACGGCCGCATCACGCGCGAGAAGTGCGATCAGCTGTTCGAGCGCTGGATCGACGTCGCCGATCACGATGCGGCCTTCGTCTGTGGGCCGGAGGAGATGATGTACGCGGTGTCCGATGCGCTGCAGGCGCGCGGCATGGCCAAGGCCGACATCAAGATCGAGCTGTTCGCGGCCAGCATCCCGAAGCACCAGCATGTGGCGCACTCGCGCCCGCTGGTCGGCAGGCAGGAATGCGAGGTCACGCTGGTCATCGACGGCAGCCATCGCAGCTTCACGATGGACAAGGACCAGGAGTCGGTGCTCGACGCCGGATTGAAGCAGGGCATCGACATCCGCTACTCGTGCAAGGGCGGCGTCTGCTCGACCTGCCGCTGCAAGGTGGTCGAGGGCAAGGTCGAGATGGACGCCAACTATGCGCTCGAGGACTACGAGATCGCGCGCGGCTTCGTGCTCAGTTGCCAGGCGTTCCCGGTGACCGACCGGGTGGTGCTCGACTTCGATCAGGACAACTGAGGGCGCAACGGTGGACTACCAACATATCCTGTTTGCTGTCGAAGGCGGCGTGGCGCGGTTGACCCTCAATCGCCCGGCGCGCCTGAACAGTTTCATCGTCGCGATGCACGAGGAAGTGCGAGATGCGTTGGCCCAAGTGGCGGCTGACCGCAGCGTGCGCGTGCTGGTGCTGACCGGTGGCGGACGTGCGTTCTGCGCCGGCCAGGACCTGGCCGACCGCAGCGTGGCGCCGGGCGCTGCACCGCCCGACCTGGGCGAGTCGATCGAGCGCTACTACGTCCCGCTGGTGCTGGCGCTGCGGCGCCTGCCGATTCCGGTGCTGTGCGCCGTCAACGGCGCGGCGGCCGGTGCCGGTGCCAACATCGCGCTGGCCTGCGACATCGTGATAGCGGCGCGATCGGCGAGCTTCCTCGAAGCGTTCTGCAAGTTGGGTCTGCTCCCCGACACCGGCGGCACCTATTTCCTGCCGCGCTTGCTGGGCCAGGCGCGCGCGACCGGCCTGGCGATGCTGGGCGACAAGCTCAGTGCCGAGCAGGCGGCGGCCTGGGGCCTGATCTGGAAATGCGTCGACGACGATCAACTCGCTGCGGAGACCGAGGCGATGGCGCGCCACTTCGCCAGCGCACCCACATTGGGGCTGGCGCGTACCAAGCAGGCGCTGCAGGCGAGCGGCCTGAACACGCTCGAACAACAACTCGATCTGGAGCGCGACGGCATGCGCGAACTCGGCCTCAGCGCCGACTACCGCGAAGGCGTGGCCGCGTTCCTGGAAAAGCGCGCACCGCGCTTCGTCGGGGCCTGATGCCATG
>JBDLTM010000260.1:0-3567 GCA_039805805.1 Pseudomonadota bacterium
GCCCCTGCCCGAAGGCCTGCAGAACGCGTCCAAGCTGCCGGCGCCGATCTACACCCCGGCCGCCAAGGCCGAGGTCGGCGAGCACGACGAGAACATCAGCTTCGAGAAGACGGTCGAGATGATCGGCCCCGATCTGGCCGCCAGGATCCGCGACACCGCGATCGCGCTCTACCAGGCCGCCGCCGAGTTCGCGCTGACCAAGGGCATCTTCATCGCCGACACCAAGTTCGAGTTCGGCCTCGATGCCGACGGCACCCTGGTGCTGATGGACGAGGTGCTGACCCCCGACAGCTCGCGCTACTGGCCGGCCGACCGCTACGCCGAGGGCAGCAACCCGCCGAGCTTCGACAAGCAGTTCCTGCGCGACTGGCTGGAGGCCCAGCCCTGGAACAAGACCGCGCCGGCGCCGGCCCTGCCAGCCGAGGTGATCGCGCAGACCGCCGCCAAGTACCAGGAAGCGCTCGAGCGCGTCATGGGCTGACGGCAGCGGGATCGGCCCGGCGCGGCGTGTCAGCGCCGCAGCCGGTCGATCCGCTCCAGGTAGGCCAGCGCCGGCACCTGGACGACCGGCTCGCCGTGGTTGTAGCCATAGGTCACCAGCGCGACCGGGCAGCCGGCCGCGTGCGCCGCCTCGGCGTCGTTGCGCGAGTCGCCCAGCATCAGCGTGCGCACGGGCTGGGTGCCGAGCGCGCGGCAGGTCTCGAGCAGGGGCAGCGGGTCGGGCTTCTTGCGCGCGAACGAGTCGCCACCGAACACCCGCTCGAAATAGCCGTCCAGCCCCTTGGCCGCCAGCAGCGGCTGCGCGAAGGCCAGCGGCTTGTTGGTCAGGCAGGCCAGCCGCAGCCCGGCGTCGCGCAACAGCTGCAGGCCCTCGGCCGCACCGGGATAGACCTCGGACGCGCTGCCGTTGATGGCCAGGTAATGGCGCTGGTAGGCCGTCCAGGCCGCGTCATAGAGGCCGGGGTCGCCGCCGACCTGCTCCAGCGTGCGGCGCAGCAGGTGCTCGCTGCCCTTGCCGACGGTACGGGCGACGAAGGCGCGATCGACTCGCGGCAGGCCGAGCTCGTCGAGCGTCAGCCCGAGCGCGACGACGAAATCGCCCTGGGTATCGACCAGGGTACCGTCGAGGTCGACGATGGCGGCCTCGACGCCGAGCGCAAGCAGGGAAACGGTGGCGGACAATTCAGGCTCCTGGGGACTATCCCCGATGTTAGCGAAGACCCGCATGACCGATAGCAACACCCAGCCGATGGCCCCTCGCGCCAGCGTGCGCAACGCCATCACCGAACTGTTCGGCATCCGCCTGCCCGTGGTGGCGGGCGGCCTGATGTGGCTGTCCGACGCCCGCTACGTGGCCGCTGCGGCGAGCGCCGGCATCATCGGCTTCATCACGGCAGCCAGCTTTTCCGAGCCCGATGCGCTGCGACGAGAGATCCGGCTCTGCCGCGAGCTGTGCGCAGGCGCGCCGTTTGGCGTCAACGTCTCGATGCTGCCCAAGCTGGTGCAAGGCGAGCGCGTGCAGGAGGTCTTCGACCTGATCGTCGAGGAAGGCGTGCGCTTCGTCGAGACCTCGGGTCGCAGCCCCGAAGCCTATCTGCCCGGCCTGCAGGCCGCCGGCATCAAGGTGCTGCACAAGGTGCCGGCGCTGCGCTACGCGCTCAAGGCGCAGGCGATCGGCGTCGATGCGGTGGCGATCGTCGGCGCAGAATGCGGCGGCCACCCCGGCATGGACCTGGTCGGCAGCCTGGTCAACGCGGCCTGGGCCTGCGACCAGCTCGAGATTCCCTACCTGATCGGCGGCGGCATCGGTCGCGGCTCGCAGATCGCCGCCGCGCTGGCCATGGGCGCGGCCGGCGTCGTGATCGGCACCCGCTTCCTGGTCGCCGAGGAGATCTGGGCCCATCGCGACTACCAGCAGCGCCTGGTCGATGCCGGGCCGACCGACACCGAACTCTGCATGCAGTCGGTGCGCAACACGGTGCGCGCGCTGCGCAACGACACCACCCGGGCCGTGCGCGAACTCGAGGCCAGCCGGCCCGACATCGGCATCGCCGACCTGCTGCCGCTGGTCTCGGGCGAGATCGGCCGCCAGGCCTATGTCGACGGCGACTGGTCGCGCGGCATCCTGTCGGCCGGCCAGTCACTCGCCTTCACCGACCGCATCGAGCCGCTGGCCGACATCGTCGCGCGGCTCGAGCAGGATTTCGCCCGCGCGCTGGCCAGGCTGAACAGCGCCGTCCAGCCGCTGGCCTGAACCCGCCGCCCAAGCAAAAAGCCCCGCCTGAATCAACAGGAGGGGCTTTCTGGGTGGCACCGGGCCAATCTGGAGCGGGATAAGAGGCTCGAACTCTCGACCTATACCTTGGCAAGGTATCGCTCTACCAACTGAGCTAATCCCGCATGTTGCCGCTGTCAGCTCAAGAAACTTGAGCCACCAAAGCAATTGGTCCAGAAATTATACACCACGGCCCGGGCCGTCATTCAAGCCGGATGCTGTTGGCCTTGACGAAGTCCTTGCCGAAGGCGACATCGCGCCGGATCTGCTCTCGGAACTGCTCGACCGAACCGGAGGGCAACTCGATCTGCTGGCGGGCGAGTGCCTCGCGGACTTCGGGCATGGCCATCACAGTGGCGATGTCGCGGGACAGGCGGTCGATCACTTCCTTGGGCGTATCGGCGCGCGCGACCAGACCCGACCAGGTGCGCGACTGCATCGTCGGCAGCTTGAGCTCGGCGACGGTCGGCACGTCGGGCAGGTTGGGGTTGCGCTGCGGGCCGGTGACGGCCAGCGCCTTGAGCTTGCCGCCCAGGACCTGCGGCACTGCCGCCGGGGCTGCCAGCGCCATGTAGGTCACGCGGCCGGTGGACACGTCCGTGATCGCCTGGCCGAACTGGTTGTAGGGGACATGCGCCACTTGGGTGTTGGTGGCGCGCGTGAACATCAGGCCGGCCAGGTGGGCCGGAGTCCCGACGCCGGAAGAGGCGAAAACGGCCTTGTCGTTCTTCTTCACATGCTCGACCAGATCCTGCACGCTGTTGACACCCAGCGAAGGGCTGACCACCAGCACGTTGTGGCCCCATTCGATCTGGCCCAGGCCGACGAAGTCCTTGGTCAGGTCGGTCTTGAACTGCGGGAACAGCGACGTCACGGCAGCGGTGGCGAAGTGCAGCGCGCCGATGGTGTAGCCGTCGGCCGGCGCGCGTGCCACCTCGGTCAGTCCGATGGTGCCCGAAGCGCCAGGGCGGTTCTCGACCGTGACCGGCTGCTTGAGCAGGTCCGGCAGCTTGGTGGCCACCACGCGGGCTGCCACATCGGGAGGCGTGCCGGCCGCCCAGGGCACGATGATGCGCACCGGCTTGTTCGGGAACGGGTCGTTCGCCTGCGCAACGGGGGCGAGCACGCCGAGCATCAGCCCGGCGGCTGCCAAGCGACCCAGTGCGCGGCGCTTGATGACGGTATTGTCCATTTTGGTCTCCTCTTTGTGGTGGTGGGATCAGATCTGGTCGGGATCGAGCGCGGCGGGACTGCAAGCCCGCACCCGGTGGTAGAAATCCTGCAGTTCGGCG
>JBDLTM010000261.1:0-3561 GCA_039805805.1 Pseudomonadota bacterium
GGCAAACCGCTCCAAGGCGGCCAGTACCGCATCATGACGCGCCTTGTCCAGCGCTTCATGCAGGATGACGACGAAGGTGGCCGATTCAATTGCGTTGTGCCCGCGCAAGGGGCGTGAAATGGCGCTCATGGGGGGTATCTCTACAGTTTGGCGCCCATCCAGATGGCGCGTCCTACGATGGTGACAGCTTCGCCGTTGTTGATCAAGACACGCAATGGCGACCACCATGGAACATGCCTTGCTGCACTCGGCATGGACGGGTTGGACAGGTCAGTTCCAACTCATTTTAGTGCAACCAAGAGAGTAAGTCGCACTACATCACCAGTTCCAGAACTTAGCCATTTTGTGCCCAGATCCGCCCTGGTTTGGGCCATTTGCCAATCAAGAACCCCCTCATGGGCGGGAGCGGCACCTGGTTGTGCCTCACCACTGCCTGGACCATGCAAGCCACTGAAAACTTACGTTCATCATAATATTTACGCCGTGACTATTGACTAAGATTACGTCATGGCTAATACTTGCATCCATGCCAGCACCACCTTGCAGGCAAGTCCGCCAGATCAACTGGAGGCCAGACCGGAACAGGAGCCCGACCATGATGCAAGTCACCCCCACCCGCAGCTACCGCTGCGCTTATCACCCCAGGGACGCCTACGGCGGCACCCAGCTATCCGAGTCGGGCGTGCTGCCCGTCATCCAGCTTAAGGCCAGCAGCGCCGAGCACGCCCAGCGCGCCGCCGCGGCGATCACCGGCTGCGCGATTGAGTCGGTCGAGCGCGTGGAAGACGCCGAGGTGGCGGCATGAACCGCACCCATCACATGATCCTGATCGCCGCTGCCGCGATGGGCTTGCTGGCCCTGGGCGCGCTGATGGACGGCCCGAGCGACATGGAGATCGAGCGCGCTGTGCAGACGGATCTGCAGGATGCGATCGAACAGGCACGGCGCGAGGCGCCCCAGGTGCGCGTCGAACTGGCCCGGCTGGAAGCTGATGACACCGCGCGCGAGCCGACGCAGCGCGTGGCGATGCTGGACCGGAAATGACCGCCAGCGCCGACCGCATCGGCACCAGCACGGCGCGCGGCCTTGCAGGCCTTGTGCTGCTGCTCGCAGTGGCCTGCGCCGTGGTGAACGGCTGGTTCTTCGCGCTCGGCCTCGACCGCCTGGAACCCGACGCCGCCGCGCGCGCCCCGCTGCTGCTGGCCGGCTGGTTGATGGTGGCGACCGAGCATGTCGCGGTCGGCCTGGCCGCGCTGCTGCCGGCCGCTTTCGCTGGCTTGCGCCGCCGCCTGCTGTGGCTGGGGCTGGCCCTGCTGGCATTCGAGTGCGTGTCGATGTTTGCTGCCCAGCGTGCCGTCGAGCGCGTGAACGTCGTGACGACGTCTGCACAAGCTGCGCATGCCGCCGGCCTGCGCGCCGCGATCGACAGCCAGCGGGCCGCGCTGGACCAGCTGCGCACCCATGGCGCGCGCCAGTCCGAGTCGGTCAACGGCTGGAGGCTGCACCTGGGTGCCGTCGCGCTGCGCGATGCGGTGGCCGGTCAGCAGCAGGTGCAGACGCTCGAGGCCCAGCTGGCCGCGCTGCAAGGCGGCATCCGCCCGACGTTGACCGGCATGCTGGGCGAGTCGGGGGCCCAGGCCTTCGCGGCGGCGCGCGCGCTGCTGATTGGCGTCATGGGTCTGGTGCTGATGAGTGCCGCCGGTCAGCTGTGGGCGGCAGGTCGCTCGGCCTCGAGTCCGGCGGATGCAGCCGGCACCCGCCACGGCGACGCCCCGCCAGCGACTGGCCCCCAGAAGGCTGCGCCGCCAGAGCAGCGCCCAGCAGGCCATTCCGGCCACTCACAGATACCGCCCAGGCGGCCTCCGACCCTTGAAGTCAAGGCGCGCGACAGGCCGGAGGGCGACATGCCATGACACGCAATAGCAGCCTGCCATCAGCTCCCTACAAAGCCTCACCATATTGAAGTCACACCATGGTTTGCGACACACATCCGGCGCTCAGAGCGCTCATCATCAAAGTCATGACCGAGCACGGCGATCCGATGACGAATCGACAGATTGCCCTGCAGCTCGGCGAAGTGGGTATCAAGCAGGTCCAGCCCGTCACCGCGCACATGGTGGCGCTCGGCCTGATCCATGTGATCGGCCATGACCGGCCCACCAGCGGACAGCGGCTGAAGCTCTATGCGCTGAAGCCCCGGGTCGACAACCCGACGCCTCGGCGCACGTTCTTTGGTTCCGGGACCTGGACCGGCACCGACTGGTCGGGCGCCATGTCGCGCCCCGGCTGCTAGGACCACCTGCAATGCCCCAGCCGGCGCGGCGAGGCACAGGTTTTTCATCGCGGCAACACCATCGCCGCCCTTCCCTCTTCTTCCAAGGCTTGACATGCCATCGATCACCCTGACCCTCAACGACACCCCGGCTGGCGGCGTGTCGGTTTCCAGCAGCTTCTGCCCGGCCATCGGGCATCCGTGCAGCCCGGCACAGTCGTATGCCCTCGACATCCTGGCGCGCACGCGCAAGGACTGGGGACTGCCCAGGCAGGACAGCCCTGCGCCTAGCATCGGTTTTCCGCACCTGTACCTGTGCGGCCCGATGTCTGGACTGCCCGACTTCAACTACCCGGCTTTCCACCAGGCCGCGGCCCAGCTGCGCAATCTGGGTTACCGGGTGACCAATCCGGCCGAAAACGGTCTACCCAAAACCTCGGCGTGGATCGAGCACATGCGCGCCGACGTCAAGGGGCTGGTCGATTGCGACGGACTGGCCCTGCTGCCGGGGTACGAGAACAGCAAGGGCGCCGGAGTCGAGATCGAGCTGGCCATGGGCCTGGGGATCACCGTGGGCACCATCCATGTGTGGGTCGACCTGGTCAAGAGCGGGCACCGGTTCAGCATTGGCCCGGATCAGGTCGCCCAATATGACGCCGCGATCGAGGCTGTCGGGAGGCCGGCATGAGCCCGCTGCATGTGCTGCCCGACGTCGACCACTTCGACCACCTGCCGCTGGCGGTGCTGGTAACCAGCCCAACCAACCCGCGCAAGCATTTCGACCACGCACGGCTGCAGGAGCTGGCCGACAGCATCCGCGCGACGGGCGTGCACCAGCCCATCCTGGTACGGCCGCTGCCCGGCAGCCGCATGCAGGAGACGTTCGACATCCACGCCGCCAGCGGCGGCCTGCAGCCGCGCCCGACGCATGAGATTGTGGCCGGCGATCGGCGCTTCAGGGCCTGCCAGCTGGCCGGGCTGGCCACGGTGCCGGCCATGGTGCGCGCGCTGACCGACGACCAGGTGCTCGAGATCCAGATCATCGAGAACCTGCAGCGCGACGACCTGACCGAGCTGGAAGAGGCCGAGGGCTACGAGGCGCTGATGCAGCACAGTGGCCTGAGCGCGGACGCCGTGGGCGCCAAGATCGGCAAGAGCCGCAGCTACGTTTATGGTCGGCTCAAGCTGCTCGAGCTGGGCCCGGACGGCCGCGAGGCGCTGCGCGAGGGCCGCATGGACGCCAGCCATGCGCTGCTGATCGCGCGCATCCCGGACACCAAGCTGCAGAC
>JBDLTM010000262.1:0-3549 GCA_039805805.1 Pseudomonadota bacterium
AACGACATCTACACCAAGGAGGACCAGCGCCTGCTGACCATCAGCGGCGCGCTGGATCCTGAGCGCATCATGGGCGTGGAGACCGGCGGCTGCCCGCACACCGCGATCCGCGAGGACTGCTCGATCAACCTGGAGGCGATCGACCGCATGCTGGGCGAGTTCCCCGACGCCGACATCGTCTTCGTCGAATCGGGCGGCGACAACCTGGCCGCGACCTTCAGCCCCGAGCTGTCCGACCTGACCATCTACGTCATCGATGTCGCCGCCGGCGAGAAGATCCCGCGCAAGGGTGGCCCCGGCATCACCAAGAGCGACCTGTTCGTGATCAACAAGACCGACCTGGCGCCGCACGTGGGCGCCAACCTCGAGGTGATGGCGGCCGACACCGACCGCATGCGCCCGGACCGCGAGCGCCGTCCCTGGGTCATGACCAACCTCAAGACCCGGGAAGGGCTGGACGAGGTGGTGCGCTTCATCGAGCAGCGCGGCATGCTGGTGGCGCCATGAGCTGAACCGTGCCTTTGGGGGAATAGACTTGCGTCCAGTACCGATCTGGTTTGGAGCAAGCTATGGACCTGGTTTCTTCGTCTGCCGCAGGGCGCTGCCCGGTGGATCATCGCGCGCTGGGCCGCCTTTCGGCGCCCAATGGCTGCCCGGTGAGCGAGCGCGCGGCAGCGTTCAATCCCTTCGAGCCGGCCTATATGCAGGACCCGGCCGGGTACTTGCGCTGGGCGCGGGAGCAGGAGCCGGTGTTCTGGAGTCCCGAGCTGGGCTACTGGATCGTCACCCGCTACGAGGACGTCAAGGCGGTGTTCCGCGACAACCTCCTGTTCTCGCCCGCCGTGGCGCTGGAAAAGATCACTCCCGCCACGCCGCAGGTGCTGGACATCCTGAAAGGCTACGGCTTTGCCATGGGCCGCACCATGGTGAACGAGGACGAGCCCGACCACATGGCGCGGCGCCGCCTGCTGATGGACGCCTTCCTGCCGGAGAACCTGCTCAAGTTCGAGCCGGCCGTGCGCGCGCTGGCCCGGCAGTACATGGACCGTTTCATCGACCAGGGACGGGCCGACCTGGTCAAGGAGATGTTCTACGAGATTCCCCTCAACATCGCGCTGCGCTTCCTGGGCGTGCCCGACGAGGGGGCCGAACAGCTGCGCCAGTTCGCCGTCGCCCACACGCTCAATACCTGGGGCCGGCCCACGCCCCAGGAGCAGCTCGCCATCGCGCATGACGTCGGCCGCTTCTGGCAGACGGCGCAGCGCATCCTGGACGACATGATGGCTCGCCCCGACGGCGAGGGCTGGATGTACGAGTCGATCCGCCAGCACCACCAGCATCCCGACATCGTCACCCTGTCCTACCTGCGTTCGATGATGATGGCGATCCTGGCGGCGGCGCACGAAACCACGTCCAACGCCACCGCCAATGCGTTCATGACCCTGCTGTCGCAACGCTCCGCCTGGGACAGGATCTGCGCCAATCCGGCCCTGATTCCCAACGCGGTGGAGGAATGCCTGCGCGTGGCCGGCTCGATCATTGCCTGGCGCCGCGTGGCCACCGCCGACGCCACGGTCGGGGGCGTGGCCATCCCCAAGGGCGGCAAGCTGCTGCTGGTGCAGATATCGGCCAATTTCGATCAGCGCCAGTTCGAGAATCCGGACCAGGTCGACCTTTTCCGTGACAACGCCGTCGAGCACCTGACCTTCGGCTATGGCGCGCACCAGTGCATGGGCAAGAACATCGGCCGCATGCAGATGCGCGTGTTCCTGGAGGAGTTCGCCCGGCGCCTGCCCCATGTCCGGCTGGTGCCGGGGCAGAGCTTCGACTACCTGTCCAACACCTCGTTCCGGGGGCCGTCCGAGCTGTGGGTGGAGTGGGATCCGGCACTCAACCCGGAACGCCTCGCGGGCGCTGCGCTGCAGGCTCCGGCGCCGTTCTACGTCGGGCCGCCGGCCAAGGACGGCATCGCCCGCACGGTGGTGGTCCGCTCGGTGCATTCCGAAGGCGAGGGCCTGTTTCGCTTCGTGCTGGCCGATCCGCAGGGCGAGGCCTTGCCCGCCTGGTCGGCGGGCTCCCACGTGGACCTGATCGCGGGCGGCTACCGCCGCAAGTATTCCCTCTGTGGCCCGGCCGGCGACCGTTCGACGCTGCAGGTGGTGATCCAGCGCGAGGAGGGCGGCCGAGGCGGCTCCAGGCATTTCTGCGACCAGTTGCAGCCAGGCGACGAGCTGCAGCTGGCCGGCCCGAAGAACCTGTTCCGGCTCGACGAGACGGCCAGCCACTATGTGCTGGTGGCGGGCGGCATCGGCATCACGCCGATGCTGGCGATGGCAGACCGGCTCAAGGCTCTGGGCAAGTCGTACGAGTTCCACTACGCCGGCCGCTCGCGCGCGCAGATGGCCCTGCTCGATCGGGCCTTGCAGGACCACGCGGGCCAGCTGCGCTGCCATGTCAAGGCCGAAGGCCAGAGGATGGACCTGCCCGCGCTGCTGTCGCAGGTGACGCCCGAGACCCGGGTCTATGCCTGCGGCCCGGCCCGCCTGATCGAAGCCCTGGAAACCCTGGGCGAATCATGGCCCGAGGGCGTGCTGCACTTCGAGCACTTCAGCGCCGAGGGCAATGCCCTGGACCCCAGCCGGGAGCACGCCTTCGTGGCGGTGTTGCAGGACTCGAACCTGGAGCTCACGGTGCCGGCGGATCAGACCCTGATCCAGGCCTTGCAGGCCCGGGGCATCGACCTGCCCTGCGATTGCGGCGAAGGCCTGTGCGGTACCTGCGAGGTCAACATCGTGTCAGGCGAGGTCGACCACCGCGACAAGGTGCTCAGCAAGGCCGAACGCCAGGCCAACCGGCGCATGATGGCCTGCTGCTCGCGCGCGGCCGGAGACAATATCGTGCTGGCGCTGTGAGCCGGGTCGGGCCCAAGCCTCAGGCGTAGGCCTCGAGCGTCTTGCGCATCTTCTTCATCGCCGCGACCTCGATCTGGCGGATGCGCTCGGCGCTGACGCCGTACTCGGCGGCCAGCTCGTGCAGCGTCATGCCGCCGCTGCCGTCGTCGTTGACCTTGAGCCAGCGCTCTGCGACGATGCGGCGCGAGCGCTCGTCCAGCGCCTCGAGCGCCTGGGCGATGCCGTCGCTGGCCAGCCGGTCGCGCTGGGTCGCCTCGATCACCGCGGTCGGCTCGTGGCGCGCGTCGGCCAGCCAGGCGATCGGGCCGTAGGCGTCCTCGCCGTCCTCGCCCGGGCTGGGGTCGAGCATGATGTCGCCGCCCGACAGGCGGGTCTCCATCTCGATGACTTCCTCGCGCTTGACCTTGAGCTCGCGCGCGACGACGTCGATCTCGTGCTCGTTGAGCGTGTCGCGGTGGGTGTCGGCGTCGACCGCGTCAGCCTTGAAGCCCTGCTTCATCGAGCGCAGGTTGAAGAACAGCTTGCGCTGCGCCTTGGTCGTCGCGACCTTGACCATGCGCCAGTTCTTCAGGATGTATTCGTGGATCTCGGCCTTGATCCAGTGCAGCGCGTAGCTGACCAGGCGCACGCCCTGGTC
>JBDLTM010000263.1:0-3536 GCA_039805805.1 Pseudomonadota bacterium
CCGCTGCGCCAGCTGCGAATGCAGGCGCATCGCAAAGCCGGTCGTGAAATAGGCCAGCCGGTCCGGCAGCGGCTGACCCAGCCGCCAGAGCAGGCGGTGCAGCGCCGTGTCCTCGACATAGTGGATGCGTGATTCGTCCGGGAACAGCTGGCGCAGCTCCGCGCGCGTGCGGGCATGCACCAGCAGATGCACCTCCAGGCCGCGCTGGCGCAGCACCCGGAAATAATGCAGCGGCAGCGCCGCCTCGCCGCCGAAACGCGCCGAGGCGTGCTCCGCGACGATCAGCACCCGCGGCCCCGACGGCGCGCTGTAATCCTGTTTCATGGGGGTCCCCTTCATTTTTCCCTGCGGCGCCAGCCCCAACGCCAGCCGGTGCGCCACTGCTGCAGGCGAAGCCGCAGCAGCTCATACTGCAGCCGCAGTTCGGACATGCTCATGAAGCGGCCCAGCCGCTCATGCGTGATGGCCTCGACCATCTGCTGCCTGACCGACTCGCCCGCCACCTCCAGCGGCAGCTTGTTGACGATCAAACCGACGGCGGCCGGATCGAGCTTGTGCAGCAAGGCCCTGGCCTGCGCCACCTCGCCGCGCGTGGTCGCGCCCACCTCCACCACCAGGAAGACCTGTCCCAGCAAATCGATGAGGAGCTCGGCATCCGCGCTCAGCAGCAAGGGCGGCAGGTCGAACAGCACCAGTTCGTAGTCCGCGCTCCACTGCGCGATCGCCGCCTGCAGCCTGTCCAGTCGCTGCAAGCCCTCGCCCTCATGACCGGCCTCCAGCCCCGCCGCTCCCGCGTAGGGCACGACGCTGAGCGTGCAGCCCTCGACTTCCTGCTGCTGCACGCAGTGAGCGGGCGAGCTGATCCCCGCCAGCAGGTCGCACAAGCCGTGGCCACTCGCCTGCAGCGGACTGTGGCCGACGAAGGTATTGGCATCGACCAGCAGCACCCGCTTGCCCAGCCCGTGCAGGGTCGCCGCCAGCTGTATCGCCACCGTGCTGGCACCGCTGCCCACCTTGACCCCAGCAAAGCCGAAGCTCGCCGACGCCCCTCGCGCACGGTTGCGTAGCAGCGTCGACGCCAGCCGCCTGAGCTGGTCACGCCCCAGACGGCGCGTGCCCTCGTCCTCGATCCTTACCAACCAGCCCGCCGCCGCGATGCCCATGGCACGCTCGGCATCGCCCACGGCCAGCACATGGCGATCGAGCATGTCCAGCACCATCGGCAGTCCCAGCGCCACGGCCAGGCTCGCCGCCATCAGCGCCAGCAGCAGCCGGGTCTTGCCTATGCCCATGGGGATGCCCGGCGGCAAGGCGCGCGAGACGATGCGCACGAAACCCAGCGCATTGCGCTCGCCTTCGAGGAAGTTGATGCGGCCGCGCAACTGGTCGATCTCCTTCTCGCGGATGCGGATCTCGTCGGTCAGGCGCATGGCCTCGCGGAAATGGGTCGCGAACTCGCTCGCCTGGCTCTCGATCGACTGCATCCGCGCGCGCGCGTCAGCCTCCGCCTGCGAGGCCTGCGACAGCGTGGCAGACAGGCGCAGGTCGATGACCTGGCGCGCAGCCGCATCGGACTCGGCCTCGCGCGCTCGCAGGCGCTCGCGCAACTCCTTCTGCTCGGCCAGCGCGGGCTCGTAGGCCGGATGGCCGGGTGCCAGCCCAGCCAGGGTGCGACCGATCTCTTCCTGCCGCCTGGTCGCCTCGGTCCGCAGCGCGTTCAGGCTGGCATCGAGCATCTGCATCTCCTGCACCGTGCGCCCTGCCGACGCCGGCGCCTCGCGCAAGCGGCGCCAGGCCTGCAACGCCGCCTGCGCCTGGCTGCGCTCGTCCGACGCCTGGTTGAGCTTGAGGCGCGCCTGCGACAGGATGTCGTCATACGGATTGCTGCTGCCGTCATTGAAAGTCGTCAACCCGAGCTTACCGGCAAGCTCGGCGCGCAGATGCTCGAAGTCGCTGATCTGGCCGCGCAAGACCTGAGTGTTGTCCTCGAGCGTGCGCAGGCGCTCGTCGGCACCGTAGATCTGCTCATTGCGCGTGGTCTCGAGGAAGCTGTCGGTCACCGCGTTGACTATCCTGTCGATCGGCTCTCGCTGGCTGGCCGTCATGCCGACCTTGACCATATAGGTGTCGGGGATCGCACGCACATAGATCACGCGCTGCAGCCGCTCGATGCAGCGCCGCGCATCCTCGGGCGGAAGGCAGGGGTTGAGGCCATCGCGGCGCAGCTGGAGCAGGGCACGCTCCATGCTGTCGTAGCGCAGCACCGACTGCTGCAGGTGGTTGACGAACTCCCGGTACTGCGAGTTCGACTGCAGCCGCAACTCCTCCTCCACCGTCAGGTTGCGCTGGAAATGCGGCCAGACCTGGAACACCGCCTCGCTCGTGAACTGGCTCTGGCCCTTGATCCAGACCAGCGGCAAGCCCAGCAAGAACACCACCAGCGCCACCAGCACGCTGACGCGTCCACGCCGGATCAGGCTCAGCAAGGGCCTGAGTCCGCGGCCTGGCGATTGGGTGACTTGCATGTCTGGATGATGGGACTGGCTTTAGATCAGGCGAAGCCCCAGAATTACACCGCAATGAAATGAGCAAAGTGATTCCGGACTGTGTCCGACAAGATGGAGAACCCTGGATGCCGGATCTTTCCCCGCTGTTGCCCTTCCTCGCGATCCTGAGCTCCACGCTCGCAGTCCTGCTGGCCCTGCCTGCGCTTGCGCTGCTGCTGCTGACGCTGGCAGCCCGCCACGGCAGCCTGCCGCCAGCTGGCGGCCTCGACAGCAGGCCTCAGCTGGCGGTGCTCGTGCCCGCGCACAACGAATCCTGCCACCTGCTGCCAACCCTGGCCAATCTGATCAACCAGCTCGGCGCCCAAGATCGCCTGCTGGTAGTGGCCGACAATTGCAGCGACGACACCGCCGCCTTGGCACGACAGGCCGGCGCCTGGGTGGTCGAGCGCTGCGACCCAGTGCGGCGCGGCAAGGGCTATGCGCTGGCGTTCGGCGTCGACCATCTGCGCACCGACCCACCCGAGGTCGTCGTGATCGTCGACGCCGACTGCACGCTCAGGCCAGGCTCCCTGGCGGCGGCCGCCAGCCTGGCTGCCAGCAGCGGCCATCCGGTGCAAATGCTCTACCTCATGCACAGTCCGGCTGGCGCCAAGCTGCGTCAACGCCTGCTCGAGTTCGCCTGGCGGGTCAAGAACCAGGTGCGCGCCCAGGGCAGCGACCGGCTCGGTGGCGCCTGCCACCTCACCGGCTCGGGCATGGCATTCCCCTGGGCTGTACTCGAACATGCGCCACTGGCCACCGGCCATGTCACCGAAGACATGCAGCTCGGCATCGAGCTTGCGCTCGCCGGCCAGGCGCCGCGACTGTGCACCGCCGCCCAGGTCGACAGCGATTTTCCCGCCGACGGCCAGGCCACCCGCACCCAGAAGACCCGCTGGGAACATGGCCACCTCGCCACCCTGACCGGGCAGCTGCCGCGCCTGCTGCGTGCGTGGCTGCAACGGCGCGACGCCGCGCTGGCCGCGCTCG
>JBDLTM010000264.1:0-3506 GCA_039805805.1 Pseudomonadota bacterium
ATCATCTGGCGGCCTATGCCCTGGCTGCGGTGCGTGGCGTCGACCACCACGTCTTCCACGATGGCAGACGGCGTGCCCAGGTGCGCCAGGTTGTGCATCACCAGCAGCGCGTAGCTGCCCAGAACGCGCTGCGGTTCCTGCTCATCGCAGGCCACGAACAGGCGGTAGCTCGGGTAGCGGGCAAACTCGGCCAGGATCTCGCGCGCCCGCTCCAGCTCCAGCAGTTGGCCGTCGTCCAGGCCGGGTTGCGCGTAGAGAGCCAGCACCTGGGACAGGTCCTCGTCGCCGGCTTGCCGGATCTGCAGCTTCATGCCCGATCTCCCGAGCCGGCCTGCACGTCCTGGCGCAGCTGGCAGTAGTCCGAGTCGGAGCACACATGCATGCGGCTGCCCTGGTCGTCGGTGATGACCTCGTCGAGGAAGCTGTCGGTCGCGCCACACAGCGCACAGGCCGCATCCCATTTCTGCACCTCGAACGGGTGGTCGTCAAAACTCAGGCTCTCGACCCTGGTGTAGGGCGGCACCGCGTAGATGCGCTTCTCGCGCCCGGCGCCGAAGAGCTGCAGCGCCGGATTCATGTGCATCTTGGGGTTGTCGAACTTGGGGATGGGCGAAGGCGCCATCAGGTAGCGCTCGTTGACCATGACCGGGTAGTCGTAGGTGGTGGCGATGTGTCCGTAGCGCGCGATGTCCTCGTACAGCTTCACGTGCATCAGGCCGTACTCGGCCAGCGCATGCAGCGTGCGGGTCTCGGTCTCGCGCGGCTCCAGGCGCTGCATCGGCTCGGGCACCGGCACCTGGTAGACGATCACCTGCCCTTCGCGCAGCGGCGTCTCCGGGATGCGGTGGCGGGTCTGGATCAGGGTGGCCTCGGTCGTTCGCGTGGTCACCGGCACGCCGGTGGTGCGCTGGAAGAAGCGCCGGATGTTGACCGCGTTGACGGTGTCGTCCGAGCCCTGGTCGATGACCTTGAGCCGGTCCTCGGGGCCGATGAGGGCGGCGGTCAGCTGGATGCCGCCCGTGCCCCAGCCATAGGGCAGCGGCATCTCGCGCGAGCCGAACGGCACCTGGTAGCCCGGAATCGCGACCGCCTTGAGAATGGCGCGGCGGATCATGCGCTTGGTCCGCTCGTCCAGGTAGGCAAAGTTCACCTGCGACTCGTTCACCGCCTGGGTCTGTGAGGGGGTGGCCTGCATCAGGCCGGCTTCGATGGGGGCGTTCATGCATCCTCCGGTTCGCTGTGCTGCGGAGCGGCGGCCTGGGCACGCATGCGGCGCACCAGCTCCAGCTCCGACTGGAAATCCACGTAATGCGGCAGCTTGAGGTGCTGCACGAAGCCCGACGCCTCCAGGCTGTCGCTGTGAGAGAGCACGAACTCCTGCTGCTGCGCGGGCGACTCCACCGGCTCGCCGAGCTCGGGCGCACGCAGCGCGCGGTCCACCAGGCTCATCGCCATCGCCTTGCGCTCGCTGTGGCCGAAGGCCAGGCCGTAGCCTCGCGTGAACTGGGGCGGCTCGGACTTGCTGCCGGCGAACTGGTTGACCATCTCGCACTCGGTCAGCTCGAGGTCGCCGATCGAGATCGTGAAGTCCAGCTCCTCGGGCTCGAGCTCGACCGCCACCGTTCCGAGCCGGATCTCGCCGACGAAGGGGTGGCTGTGCGAGTAGCCGCGCTGGGTCGAATAGGCCATGGCCAGAAGGAAGCCCTCGTCGCCGCGCGCCAGGTTCTGCAGCCGCGTGGCCCGGTCGGCCGGGAAGCGCAAGGGCACGCGCGTCAGGTCGGTCGGCGCCGGATCCCCTTCGGGCATGGGGTGGGTCTCGATCAGGCCTTCCTGGTTCAGCAGGTCGACCACGCGAGGCGCCGTCGACGGCGGCGTCGTGGTGACAGGTGTTTCCTCTGCATGGCCAGCTTGTGCATCGGCCATCAGGCTGAAGTCCAGCAGGCGCTGGGTGTAGTCGTAGGTCGGCCCCAGGATCTGGCCACCGGGCAGGTCCTTGAAGGTGGCCGAGATACGGCGCGACAGCGTCATCTCGGCCGTGCGCAGCGGGCAGGTTTCGCCCAGACGCGGCAGCGTGGCGCGGTAGGCGCGCAGCAGGAAGATCGCCTCGACCAGGTCGCCGCAGGCCTGCTTGATGGCCAGTGCAGCCAGGTCCGGATCGTAGACCGAACCCTCGGTCATCACGCGGTCGACGGCCAGCTTCATCTGCTCGCGGATCTGGGCGATGCCGAGCTCGGGCACCGAGTCGTCGCCACGGCGCTGCTGGGCCAGCAGGCGGTAGCTGTTGAGAATGGCGGTTTCACCGCCCTTGACGGCCACGTACATGTTCAGGCCTCCACGGTTGGGATTGGGTGCAACTTCGTGGTGCGGGGCAGGCCGACCACTTGCGTCGGCGTGGCCAGGAACAGGTCCACTCCGCGCGGAAAGGACGTCTGGTTGCCGGTCCACTGCTGCTCGAAGTCCTGCGGCAGCCCTTGCACGGTCAGCCACAGCTCGCCGTCTATCCCAGGCCCCTGCAGCCGCCAGCCTTGGCCAGCTTCCGTCAGCAGTTCATCGACTTCCATCATGCAGGTGGCCGACTGATCCGGGTACTCATCGCTGCCGGCGTTCATCTCGGCCAGTGCCGGCCAGTCGTCACCGGCTGCCAGCCAGAGAAACTGGGCCTGGCAGGGTTCCTGCACGCAGCGGCAGCCCGTGTGGAACTGGAGCCAGGACTGGGCGTCCGACCCTGCCAGCGATGGCGAGAGCCACAGGGTGCAATCGCTGTCGAGCAGGGCCAGCAACAGCAGCGCGGCAGCACCATGCCCCTGCGCCGGCCGCTGTGCCTCGACCGACAGGTCCAGTGAACGACCTGGCATGGACAGCGCCTGCAGGGCCTGTCGGAACACCGCCTGGCTGCCGATGACCGGATCCTGGAATCCCGGGCTGACCCGTTGCAGATCTTCCTGTCTCATGCTTCTTCCTCCTCGTTGTCACCGCCGCCCGCCTCGCGCGCCACGGTAAAAAAATCGACCTTGGTCGACTGAATCTGGGCTTGTCGCTGGGCCTTGAGCTGTGCCAGGTGCAGGCGCACCGGACTCAGCAGGTTCTGCTCCAGGCTGGCCTGGTGCGCAGGGTCCTGCAGCAGGGCGTCTGCCAGTGCCGCCAGCTCGGCCTGGCGGTGGTGTCGACCCATCACGTAGGCCACGCCAACCGCTGAAGGCTGCGCGTCAGTACCGACTTGGCGCAGCGCGCAGCGCGTCACCGTGACTTCGCCCAGGTTGAAGCGCTCGCCCGTGCCACCGGCACGCCCCTGCACCATGTACAGGCCGGTTTCGGGTCGGCGCAGCCATTCGGTCCTGCGGCCAGCCTGGTAGGGCTGGAGTCCTTGCTCCAGCAGGGTTAGTGGCGCCCTGGCCAGCAGGGCCATCCATTCGGATCGGGTCATGCTGCGGTTGGGGGCCGTGTTGTCAAATGCATGAAACATGTACGGTCTATCCTGTAACTTGTGTAGACAACTTTCAAACAGC
>JBDLTM010000265.1:0-3494 GCA_039805805.1 Pseudomonadota bacterium
AGACCTCGATGTGGTCGGGCACATGGTTGGCCACCAGCGTCGGGATGCCGATGCCGAGGTTGACGTAGAAGCCGTCTTCGAGTTCCTTTGCCGCGCGCGCGGCCATCTGGTCTTGGGTCCAGGCCATTTGAAATTCCTCTCAATTTAGTTGGTGACAGAACTAAAGGTCTTTCACCAAGATCATTCGGCTCGGGACAGAACTGAAGGTCTGTCACCAAGATGATTGGGTCAGACCTTGCGGTCGCGGGTGGTGCGCTTCTCGATGCGCTTTTCCGGGTTCGGGTTGCAGACGATGCGGTGCACGTAGATGCCCGGCAAGTGCACGTCGTCGGGCGCGATCTCGCCGGTGGCGACGACGCGCTCGACCTCGACGATGCAGATCTTGCCCGCGGTCGCCGCCGCCGGGTTGAAGTTGCGCGCGGTCAGGTTGAAGCGCAGGTTGCCGGAGCGGTCGGCCACGTCGGCCTTGATCAGCGCGACGTCGGGGAACAGGCCATGCTCCATGATGTAGGTCTCGCCGTTGAACTCGCGGTGCTCCTTGCCCTCGGCCACCAGCGTGCCGACGCCGGTCTTGGTGAAGAAGGCCGGGATGCCGGCGCCGCCGGCGCGCAGCTTCTCGGCCAGCGTGCCCTGGGGCGTGAACTCGAGCTCGAGCTCGCCGGCCAGGTACTGGCGCTCGAACTCCTTGTTCTCGCCGACGTAGGACGAGATCATCTTCCTGATCTGGCGCGTCTCGAGCAGCTTGCCCAGGCCGAAGCCGTCGACGCCCGCGTTGTTCGAGATCGCGGTCAGGCCCTTGACCCCGCTGTCGCGCAGCGCGTCGATCAGCGCCTCGGGAATGCCGCAGAGGCCGAAGCCGCCGACCGCGATCAGCTGGTCGTCGGCGACCACGCCCTCGAGGGCGGCGGCGGCGCTTGGATAAACCTTGTTCATGCTTGCTCGCTCCTGTCCTGTTGCTTGAGAAAGCCTTACGATACTACGTATCGGCATACGTAGTATTGCCTAAAGCGCAACCCTAGCAGGACTGTCCATGACAAGCTTTGGCACCTCCATCGCACAGGAGACCGACTACCGCCTGGCCTTCGACCTGGCGCCGGTCGGGCTGGCCATCTCGCGTCACCGCGCGATGGTCGACTGCAACCAGGCGCTGTGCGAGATGTTCGGCGCCAGCCGCGACCAGCTGGTCGGTCAGTCCTTCCGCCTCCTCTATCCGAGCGCAGACGAATACGAGCGCATCGGCGAACGGCTGCTGCCCATCCTCAACGCGCGCGGCCACTACGCCGACGACCGGCTCATGAAAAGGCTGGACGGGCGCTTCAAGGACCAGTTATTCTGGTGCCACGTGACCGGACGTGCGCTGGACCGCAGGGACCCGCATGCCGCCGGCATCTGGAGCTTCGAGGACCTCAGCGCGCACCGGCCGGTCAAGGCCGACCTGACCGCACGCGAGCGCGAGGTCGCCGCGCTGGTGCTCGAGGGGATGACCGCCAAGCAAATCGGCAAGGTGCTCGGCATCAGCCCGCGCACGGTCGAGATCTACCGCGCCCGCCTGCTGCGCAAGTACCAGGCCGGCAGCTCGGTCGAACTGGTGCAGAAGCTCGCAGGCATCTGAAAGGATCTGCATGCCACCCAATGTCGAGGAACTGCTGGCTCGAATCCGGTCGCTGCAAGACGAGGTCGAGCAGCAGTACGAGCAGCTGCGCGCTGAGTACGCGCGGAGGCGCGAAGCGCTGGCCGAGCGCTTCATCGAACTGCAGCGGCGCCAGAAGATCAGCCTTTGGCGCTACCTGCGCGACAGCCGGCTGTCCGTCGTGCTGACCGCACCGCTCATCTACAGCGGCTGGCCAGTGTTCGCGCTGCTCGACCTGTTCGTGAGCTGCTACCAGGCCAGCTGCTTTCCCATCTATGGCATACCCAGGGTCAGGCGCAGCGACTACATGACCTTCGACCGGGCCGACCTGCCCTACCTCAACGCGGTCGAGAAGTTCAACTGCCTCTACTGCTCATACGGCAATGGCGTGCTGGCCTACGCGCGCGAGATCGCCGCCCGCACCGAGCAGTACTGGTGCCCGATCAAGCACGCGCGGCGCATCCGTGACGCACATGAACGCTATCCGGCCTTTTTCGAGCATGGCGACGCCGAGGCATTCCGCCAGGGACTGGAACGGCTGCGCCGCCAGTATGGCGAGGACATCGGCCAGGCCCCGGACAAGGAGCCGGACTGATGCCGCCCCCGGAGCCCGGATTCAGCCAGCGCGCAGCTGGGCGGCTGCCAGGGTCGTAGCCACGCCGGCCATCTGGCACAGCACGCTCCCCGGTGGCGGCCTGTCGCCCTTGACCCATTCGCGGGCCTTGTCCATGCAGGAGAACTTCATGAGGGTGGGGCTGCCCATGCCCTTGAGCGCCAGCCGGTAAGCGCGTTCGCGCAGCGCGGCGGAACTCGAGACGATGGCGTGGCGCAAGCCGGCGTTGCAGGCCGAGATCTCGAACGCCGGGCCATCGGCGGCCAGCACCAGTTCGGCGTCCGGCAGCGCCGAGCAATCGATGAAGTCGTCAATGATGTAGCCCATCGACGCGAAGCGCTCGTCCTCGCACAATTGCGCGCCCGACTCCAGATATTGCTGGGCGCTGACCTCCCCGATATGCCAACGGACGATGCCGTGCTCCAGCCAGACATGCTCGATCATTTCTTTCTCCCTGCTCTTTTGCATTATAGATGCCAAGTCAACCAGAATTACCGATTCGACCAGACAACAACATCTTATCAAAGAATAATAATGGCGTTTAAAGGTCACATCAAGATAAACATCACATGACTGATATGACACTTAAGAAACTGGCATCGGACCAGAGTGACATGCCATAGCGCAGGGAGCCAGCCATGGAGGAAGCCGCGCAATCGGGAGCGTCCAGCTGGTGGCTGGAGCAGGGGATCGAGCCAGCGTCGCAGCAGGCCAGGGGGCTGAGCCAGGACGAGGCACTGCAGCGGCTGCAACGCTTCGGGCCCAACCGCTTCGTCGACCGGCGCCGGCCTGCGCTGTGGCGCGACTTCGCCTCGCGCTTCAGGAATCCGCTGATCCTGGTGCTGCTCGGCGCCAGCGGCGTCTCGGCGCTGAGCGGGGCGATCGCAGACTGCGCGATCATCGCGACCATCGTGTTGCTGAGCGTCACGCTCGACTTCGTGCAGGAGTCGCGCGCCAGCTCCGTGGCCGAGAAGCTGCGCCAGTCAGTCAGCGTGCGCGCGACCGTGGTGCGCGACGGGCAGCGTCTCGAGCTGCCGGTCGCGCAGCTCGTCCCGGGCGACCTCGTGCTGCTCGCGGCCGGCGACCTGACGCCTGCCGACGGTATCTTGCTCGAGGCGCGCGACTTCTTCGTCAACCAGTCGCTGCTGACCGGCGAGCCCTACCCGGTCGAGAAGCAGGCCTGTCTGCCCTCCGGGCTCGCGACCGACCTGGCGAGTGCGAGCAACGCGGTCTTCATGGGCTCGTCAGTGG
>JBDLTM010000266.1:0-3485 GCA_039805805.1 Pseudomonadota bacterium
GTCGGGGCCAACCGCCTCAACGGCGTCGATGCCGAGGTGCTGACCCCGGCACAGATCAAGGAGATCGTGCCCTTCATCAACCTCAACACCCGCCTGCCGGTGCTCGGCGCCTCCTTCCAGCGCCGCGCCGGCGTGGCGCGCCACGATGCCGTGGCCTGGGGTTTTGCGCGCGCCGCCGACGCGCTCGGGGTGGACATCATCCAGAACTGCGAGGTGGTGGGCATCCGGCGCGAGAACGGCGCGGTGGTCGGCCTCGACACCAGCCGCGGCGCGATCAAGACCAAGAAGGTCGCGCTGGTGGCCGCCGGCCACAGCAGCATCCTGGCCAAGATGGCCGATGTCCGCCTGCCGATCGAGAGCCACCCGCTGCAGGCGCTGGTGTCGGAGCCGCTCAAGCCGATCTTCCCGACCGTGGTGATGAGCAACGCCATCCACGCCTACATCAGCCAGTCGGACAAGGGCGACCTGGTGATCGGCGCCGGCATCGACGCCTACACCGGCTATGGCCAGCGCGGCAGCTACCAGACCATCGAGCACACGCTGCAGGCCATCGTCGAGATGTTCCCGATCTTCTCGCGCGTGCGCATGAACCGCCAGTGGGGCGGCATCGTCGACGTCTCGCCGGACGCCTGCCCGATCATCGGCCTGACCCCGGTCAAGGGCCTTTACGTCAACTGCGGCTGGGGCACCGGCGGCTTCAAGGCCACGCCGAGCTCGGGCTGGGTCATGGCCCATACCGTGGCGCAGGACCGCCCCCACAAGCTCAACGAGGCGCTCGGCCTCGACCGCTTCTACAACGGCCACCTGATCGACGAGCACGGCGCAGCAGCCGTGGCTCACTGAGGAGAGCGTTCCATGCTGGAAATCCAATGCCCCTGGTGCGGCACCCGCGCCGAAGTCGAATTTGCCTATGGCGGCGAGGGCGGCATCGTCCGTCCGGTCAATTCGGAACAGATGAGCGATGAAGAATGGGGTGACTATGTCTTCATGCGCGACAACCCCAAGGGCGTGCACCACGAGCAGTGGCGCCATGCGAGCGGCTGCGGCCGCTGGTTCAACGCCCTGCGCGACACGGTGACCTACCGCATCCACGCCACCTGGAAGGTCGGCGTACCCATGCCCGACCTGAAAGCAGGAGACAAGCAATGAACCAGCGTCTGAACCAAGGCGGTCGCGTCGACCGCAAGCGTCCGATCCGCTTCACCTTCAACGGCAAGTCCTACACCGGCTACCAGGGCGACACGCTGGCTTCGGCGCTGCTGGCCAATGGCGTGTCCATGGTCGCGCGCAGCTGGAAGTACCACCGCCCGCGCGGCATCCTGGGCAGCGGGGTCGAGGAGCCCAACGCGCTGGTGCAGCTGTTCGAGGGCAACCGCCTGGTGCCGAACGCCCGCATGACCGAGGTCGAGCTGGTCGACGGCCTGGTCGCCAAGTCGATCCACGCCAAGCCCAGCATCGACTTCGACCTCGGCGCGGTCAACGGCTGGCTGTCGCGGCTGATCCCGGCCGGCTTCTACTACAAGACCTTCATGGCCTCGCAGGAAGCCTGGCATTTCTTCGAGAAGCGCATCCGCGCCGCCAGCGGCTTGGGCGAGTCCCCGACCGAGATCGATCCGGCCAAGTACGACAAGCAGTACGCGCATTGCGACGTGCTGGTGGTGGGCGGCGGCATCGCCGGCCTGACGGCCGCGCTGGCGGCGGGCGAGACCGGCGCGCGCGTGATCCTCTGCGACGAGCAGGCGGAACTCGGCGGCTGGCTGCTCTCGAGCGATGCCCAGGTCGACGGCCAGCCGGCGGCCGAATGGGTCGCGCAGACCCTCAGGAAGCTCGAGGCCATGCCCGAGGTGCGCGTGCTGCGCCGCACCACCGCCAACGGCTTCCATGACCACCACTATGTCTCGCTGGTCGAGCGCCGCGCCGACCACCTGCCGCCTGAGCAGCAGCCGGTGTTCCGCGAGCGCCTCTGGCGGGTGCGCGCCCGCGAGGTGATCCTGGCCACCGGCGCCCACGAGCGCCCGCTGACCTTCGCCAACAACGACCTGCCGGGCATCATGCTGGCATCGGCCGTCAGCACCTATGTGCGCCGCTATGGCGTGCAGCCGGGCCGCAATGCCGTGGTGTTCACCAACAACGACCATGGCTACGACGCCGCGCTGGCGCTCAAGGCTGCGGGTGCCAGCGTGCAGGTGTTCGACGCCCGCGCCGAGACCCGGGGCACCCTGCCGCAACGGGTCAAGGCAGCTGGCATTGCGGTCACGATGTCGACCGTGATCACCGAGGCCAGCGGCGGCAAGCGCGTGAGCTCGGTCCTGGTCCAGGGCATCGATGCGGGCGGCCAGCTGAGCGGCTCTTCGCGCTCCGTGTCCTGCGACCTGGTCGCGATGTCCGGCGGCCCGAACCCGGTCATCCACCTGCACAGCCAGGCCGGCAACAAGGCAGCCTGGAACGAGCAGCTGCAGGCCTTCACCCCCGGCAAGCCCTTCCAGGGCGAGCGCTGGGCGGGCGCCTGCGGTGGAGAGCAGGGCCTGCTGGCCTGCGCGCGCAACGGCATGGAAGTGGGACAGGCCGCGGCGCAGGCCGCCGGATTCGGGGGTGGCAAGGCCAGCCTGCCGACGATGGAGGAGACGCGCTTCGACCCGATCCGCCCGCTCTGGCTGGTGCCGCACGCCAAGCGCCCGAGCCGTGCGCCCAAGCAGTTCGTCGACTTCCAGAACGACGTCGCGGCTTCCGACATCCAGCTCGCGGTGCGCGAAGGCTTCGAGTCGATCGAGCACATCAAGCGCTACACCGCCATGGGCTTCGGCACCGACCAGGGCAAGACCGGCAACATCAACGGCATGGGCATCGCCGCCCAGACGCTGGGCAAGCCGATCCCGCAGGTCGGCACCACCACCTTCCGCCCCAACTACACGCCGGTGACCTTCGGCGTGCTGGCGGGGATGGAACTGGGCGATGCCTTCGACCCGGTGCGCACCACCGCCATCCACCCCTGGCATGTGCAGCAGGGCGCCCTGTTCGAGGACGTCGGCCAGTGGAAGCGACCCTGGTACTACCCGCGCCATGGCGAGGACCTGCACGCGGCCGTCCAGCGCGAGGTGCTGGCGGCGCGCAACAGCGTCGGCACGCTCGACGCCTCGACGCTGGGCAAGATCGACATCCAGGGCCCGGACGCCGCCACCTTCCTGAACTGGCTCTACAGCAACGCCTGGAGCAAGCTGGAAGTGGGCAAGTGCCGCTACGGCTTCATGCTGGACGAGAACGGCATGGTGTTCGACGACGGCGTGACCGTGCGCCTGGGCGAGAACCATTTCCTGATGCACACCACCACCGGCGGCGCCGCGCGCGTCATGGCCTGGATGGAGCGCTGGCTGCAGACCGAATGGCCGCACCTGAAGGTCTACCTGACCTCGGTCACCGACCACTGGGCCACCACCGCCGTGGCGGGTCCCAAGAGCCGGGCCGTGCTGCAGGCCCTCTGCAAGGAC
>JBDLTM010000267.1:0-3443 GCA_039805805.1 Pseudomonadota bacterium
CGGTAGCCCAGGATCTTGAGCTTGCGGCCGTTGAAGACACGGTCGAAGTACTGCAGGATGGTCGGACCCAGGAATTCCTCGAACGGCTCGACCTCGTGGTCGAAGGACGCGAACACCACGCCGCCGCGGGTGGCGACCTTCAGCTTGGTCAGGCCGTTGTCCTCGGGCTTGAAGTCCTTCGGCATGCCGCCGTTGACCTTGCCGTCCTGCTTGACGCCGCGGCGGAATGGCACGCCCTGCAGGTCGCCCTTGAGGCTGTAGTTCCACTGGTGGTAGGCGCAGAAGAAGTCCTTGCGGTTGCCGTGGCGCTCGCGCACGAAGCGCATGCCGCGGTGCGCGCAGACGTTCTCGATCACGTTGATGCTGCCGTCCTGGTCTCGCACCATGATGACCGAGCGCTCGCCGATCACGGTGCGCCTGAAGTCGCCCGGATTCGGGATCTCGGCCTCCAGGCCGACATAGCACCAGTGGCCGCTGTAGAACAGGCGGTCGAGCTCGCGCTGGTACAGGTCCTCGCGGGTATAGGCCCAGAAGGGCACCCGGCTGGTCCCGTCGCCGGGCCACTGCGGGTCCTGCGGGAAGACGGTCTTGGCTTGGGTCATCACTTGGTCTCCTTGGAATTCGTTCTGGCGCTGCGCTGCCGGCTTCTGCTCAGGTAGCGCTCGGGTAGAAGGCGTCGGCGTGGATCTGCCCGGCCTCGAGCCCGAGGCGCCTGACCAGCAGGTCCAGCGCCTCGACCATGGCGGGCGCGCCGCACAGGTAGGCCCGCCAGCCCTGCAGGCTGGGCAGGTCCTGCTCGATCGCATCGGTCAGCAGGCCGGCGCGCTGGCCCGGGCCCACCGGGCCGCTGGCGATCACGATCTGCAGCCTGAGCTGGGGATGGCGGTCGGCCAGCGCCTGCAGGCGATCGGCGTCGTACAGGTCCTGCTGGCTGCGCACGCCGAAATAGAGGTGGATCGGGTTGTCCATGCCGGACTCGAGCGCGCCGCGCACGATCGACAGCACCGGGGCCAGGCCGGTGCCGCCGCCGACGCAGAGCATCGGGCCCTGATGCTTGCGGCGCAGGTAGGCGGTGCCCAGCGGGCCGCTGACGCGCACCGCGTCGCCGACGGCGAGCTGCTGGAACACATAGTCGCTCACCCTGCCACCGGGCACCTGGCGGATCTGGAACTCGAGCTCGGGGTCGCCGGGCAGGCCGGCCATCGAGTAGGGCCGCACATGCTCGGGCGTGAACTGCAGCCTGGCGTACTGGCCCGGGCTGAACTCGAGCGGCTTGGCCAGCTTGATGCGGACGCGGCGGATGTCATGGGTGGCTTCCTCGATCGCGCTGACCGTGCCCTTCAGGATGCGCGCCGGGTGCACCACCACCTCGTCGATCTCCGGCAGCTCGATGGTGCAGCTCCCGGTCAGCACCGCCTGGCAGGCCAGCACCATGCCATCGCGGTCGGCTTGCGGCCGGCCAGCCTCGGGGCCGGAATCGAGCACGCTGCCCTCGACCACGCGGCAGCGGCAGGTGCCGCAGCGGCCCGACATGCAGCTGTACGAGATCGGCAGCTCGTGCGCCCGCAGCACGTCGAGCAGATTGCTGCCGCTGTCGACCTTGAGCCGCTGGTTGAGGGGTTGAACGACGAGTTCCATTTCGGGTCTGCCTGCTTGCTGTGAACAACGAGCGATTCTGGCGACCCGGGTCTTATAAGTCCATGCAGCAATCCTGATAGACTGAATCACGGACATGAATATCATGAGGACCATGAACCTGCGCGAACTGGACCTCAACCTGCTGGTCGTCTTCCAGCAGCTGCTGCTCGACCGCAGCGTCTCGGTCGCGGCCGAGCGGCTCGGCCTGACCCAGCCGGCGGTCAGCAATGCGCTCAAGCGCCTGCGCGCCCTGCTGCAGGACGAGCTGTTCCTGCGCACCGCGCGCGGCATGGAGCCGACGCCCTATGCGCTGCACCTGGCCGAGCCGGTCGGCTACGCGCTGGGCACGCTGCAGAACGCGCTCGCCCATCGCAACGGCTTCGACCCGCTCACCAGCGAGCGCTGCTTCCGGCTGGCGCTGACCGACATCGGCGAGATCTACTGCCTGCCGCCGCTGATGGACGCGCTGGCGCAGCGCGCGCCCCGGGTCAGGATCGAGACCAGCCGGCCCGATGCCGGCCAGCTGAAGGAGGACATGGCGGCCGGCCAGGTCGACCTGGCGATCGGCCTGCTGCCCGACCTGCAGAGCGGCTTCTTCCAGCGCCGCCTGTTCCACCACCGCTATGTCTGCCTGTTCCGGCGCGGCCATCCGGTCGCGCGCTCGCCGATGAGCCTGCAGCAGTTCTGCGAGCTCGAGCATGTCGAGGTGCGGCCGGCCAACACCGGACACAGCGAGGTCAGCGGCCTGATCGAACGCAGCGGCGTCAAGCCGCGCATGCGACTGAGCGTGCCGCATTTCATCGCGGTCGGCCCGATCCTGCAGAGCACCGACCTGGTCGCGACCGTGCCGCAGCGCTTTGCCGAGCGTGTCGAGCAGGCCTTCGGCCTGCAGAGCTCGCCGCATCCGGTGCCGCTGCCCGAGATCGCGATCAAGCTGTTCTGGCACGCACGCTACCACCGCGACCCGGCCAGCCTCTGGCTGCGCCAGCTGCTGGTCGAGCTGTTCGCCGACGCGCCGTCGAACGGATGAAGCGGATCAGGCCGCGTCGGGCTGGGCGCCGGGCGCGGCCTTGCGGAAGGCTTCCAGCTCGTTGCAGGCGGCTTCCACCGCCATGATCAGCGGCCAGCGGCTCAGGTCGACCTTGAAGCGGCGCGCGCTCTCGATCTGCGGGATCAGGTAGCAGTCGGCGATGGTCGGCGCGTCGCCATGGCTGAAGCGGCCGCGCTGGCTGTCGGCGGCCAGCAGCGCCTCGTAGGCGTCGAAGCCGGCGCTGATCCAGGTGCCGCACCAGGCGTTGATCGCGTCGTCGTCGGCGCCGAAGGTCTTGCGCAGGTACTCGAGGATGCGGCGGTTGTTGACCGGGTGGATGTCGCAGCCGACGATGGCAGCCAGCGCGCGCACCTGCTGGCGGCCAGCGGCGTCGGCCGGCAGCAGCGCCGGCGTCGGGTACTGTTCCTCCAGCCACTCGATGATGGCGGGCGACTGGATCAGCACCTCGTCGCCGACCTCGAGCGCGGGCACCAGCTGCTGCGGGTTGATCGCCTTGAACTCGTCGCTCAGGTGCTTTTCCTTGGCCAGGTGCCAGGCCACGTACTCGTAGTCCAGCCCCTTGAGGTTGAGTGCGATGCGGGTGCGGTGCGAGGTGCCGCTGCGCCAGAAGTTGTGGAGCTTCATCGTGGTGTTCGGTGTTTCAGAATGGGAACGGACGCTAAATAACACGCCCTTGAACGAAAAAAACCCCTGCACGGGCCAGCCTGCGCAGGGGTCGACGGCAAGCGTCTGGCTTACTCGGGCTGGCCGATGT
>JBDLTM010000268.1:0-3428 GCA_039805805.1 Pseudomonadota bacterium
CGGCGTCCAGCGCCAGGGCCGCCGAGCCTCCGGCGGCCGTCAGCGACAGCAGCTCGATCAGGCGCCGGATCATGCCGCCCTGGCTGCCGCCATGCGCAATACGGCCTGGGCAGTCAGCCGATAGCCGGCGCCGCGCACGGTCTCGATCATCTTGCCCGCATCGCCCAGCGATTCGCGCAGGCGCTTGACATGGACGTCGACGGTGCGTTCCTCGATGAAGACATGGTCGCCCCAGACCCGGTCGAGCAAAGAGCCGCGCGTATGGACGCGCTCGGGGTGCTTCATGAGGAAATGCAGCAGCTTGAACTCGGTCGGGCCGACCTTGAGCTCGCGGCCCTGGTGGCTGACCCGGTAGGTGGCGGCATCGAGGGTGAGCTCGCCTACCTGGACCTGGTCATTGACGATCTCGGGCGCGCGCCGGCGCAGCACGGCGCGGATGCGCGCGAGCAGCTCGTGGGTCGAGAAGGGCTTGGTGACATAGTCATCGGCGCCGGCATCGAGCCCCTGGACCTTGTCCGTCTCCTCGATGCGAGCCGTCAGCATGATGATCGGCACCGGCTTGGTCCGCTCATGGGCGCGCCAGCGCTTGGCCAGCGTCACGCCGCTGTCACCCGGCAGCATCCAGTCAAGCAGGATGACGTCGGGCAGGATGGCGTCGATCTCGCGCTGGGCCGATGCGCCATCGAACACCACGGTCGGCGCGAAACCGTTGTGGCGCAGGTTGACGGCGATCAGCTCGGCGATGCCCGGCTCATCCTCCACCACCAGCACGCGCGGCATCTTCCTCATTTGACGACAGCCTCCCGCTCCGCCTCGCTGGCATGGCGCACGTCGGCCCCCTTGGCGACGTAGATCACGGCCTCAGCGATGTTGGCGGCATGGTCGCCGATGCGCTCGATCGCGCGCGCCAGGAACATCAGGTTGAGCCCGGAGCTGATGGTGCGCGGGTCCTCCATCATGTAGGTCAGCAGCTTGCGGGTCAGCCCCTCGTGCTCGACGTCGATCGCCTCGTCGCCCTTGATCACGGCCAGCGCAGCCTTGACGTCCATGCGGGCGAAGGCATCGAGCGAGCTGCGCAGCAGGTCGGCTGCCAGGCTGCAGGCAACGCGCAGCTCGGTGGTCGGCAGCGAGCGCGGCATGCCGTTCTCTAAGGTGGACTTGAGCATCTTGGCGACGGTGCAGACCTCGTCGCCAGCGCGCTCGAGGTTGATGATGATGCGGGCGGTGCCGATCAGCAGTCGCAGGTCGCGCGCGGTCGGCTGGCGCCGGCTCATGATCGAGGTCACGTCATGGTCGATCTGCAGCTCCATCTGGTTGACCCTGTCCTCGATCTCGAGGACCTGGTCGCAGGTCTCGACGCTCAGGTGATTCAGCGCATAGAGCACCTGCTGCAGCTGGGACTCGACCACGCCGCCCATCTCGAGCACCTGGGTCGAGATGCGATTGAGCTCGGCGTCGAACTGGGAGGAAATGTGCTTGTCTGCCATGATCAACCAAACCTTCCTGTGATGTAGTCTTCGGTCTCGGTGCGCTGCGGCTTGAAGAAGATCTGCTCGGTGTTGCCGTACTCGACCAGGTTGCCCAGGTACATATAGGCAGTGTAGTCCGAGCAGCGCGCCGCCTGCTGCATGTTGTGGGTCACGATCGCAATCGTGTAGTCGTTCTTGAGCTCGTGCACCAGTTCCTCGACCTTGCCGGTCGAGATCGGGTCCAGCGCCGAGGTCGGCTCGTCGAGCAGCAGCACCTTGGGCTTGACCGCCACGCTGCGCGCGATGCAGAGACGCTGCTGCTGGCCGCCGGAGAGCGACAAACCGCTCTGGTTGAGCTTGTCCTTGACCTCGTTCCACAGCGCAGACTTGCTCAGCGCCCACTCGACGCGGTCATCCATGTCGCTCTTGCTGAGGTTCTCGTAGAGCTTGACGCCGAAGGCGATGTTGTCATAGATGGACATCGGGAATGGCGTGGGCTTCTGGAACACCATGCCGATGCGCGCGCGCAGCAGATTCAGATCCTGCTTGGGGTCCAGGATGTTCTGGCCGTAGAGGTTGATCTCGCCCTCGGCGCGCTGGCCCGGATACAGGCTGTACATGCGGTTGAGCGTGCGCAGCAGCGTGGACTTGCCGCAGCCCGACGGGCCGATGAAGGCGGTGACCTTGTTCTCGACGATGTCGAGGTTGATGTTCTTGAGGCCCTGGAACTTGCCGTAATAGAAGTTCAGGTTGCGCACCTCGATGGCGTTCTTGAGCGCTGGAGTGGTGGCAGTCGTCATGTGATGGGGTCTCGCTGAAAGGGATTCAGGGGGAATTTCGGTTCAGTCAGGCGCCCTGGCTCAGGCAGCCACTTTCTCGCGGAAGAAGACGCGGGCCAGGATGTTGAGGATCAGCACGGTCAGCGTGATCAGCAGAGCGCCGCCCCAGGCCAGGCGCACCCAGTTGTCGTAGGGGCTCATCGCGAACTGGTAGATCACCACCGGCAGATTGGCCATAGGCTTGCCCATGTCGGAGCTGAAGAACTGGTTGTTGAGCGCGGTGAACAGCAGCGGAGCCGTCTCGCCGCTGATGCGGGCGATCGCCAGCAGCAGGCCGGTGACGACGCCGCTCTTGGCCGCGCGCAGCGTGATGAAGGTGGCGACCTTCCAGCGCGGCGCGCCCAGGCCGAATGCCGCTTCGCGAAGCGTCTGCGGCACCAGGCGCAGCATGTTCTCGGTCGTGCGGACCATGACCGGGATCGCGATCAGAGACAGCGCCACGGTGCCGGCCCAGCCCGAGAAATGGCCGACCTGGGCCACGACGATCGCGTAGACGAACAGGCCCAGCACGATCGACGGCGCCGACAGCATGATGTCGGTGACGAAGCGGGTCACTTCGGCGGTCTTGCTCTGGTCGCCGTATTCAGCCAGGTAGACGCCGGCAAAGATGCCGATCGGGGTGGCCACCAAGACTGTGAAGCCGACGATCAGCAGGCTGCCGACGATGGCGTTGGCCAGGCCGCCACCCTCGGTGCCCGGAGCCGGAGTCGACTGGGTGAACATGTTCCAGTCCAGCGCCGCGAAGCCGTTGTAGAACAGCACGCTCAGGATCCAGAGCAGCACGACCAGGCCCAGTCCCATGGCGCCCATGGAAAGGGTCAGGCCGATGGTGTTGGCCAGCTTGCGCTTGCGATAGAGGTAGGAGGTGTTTTGCATTTCCATGTTTGTCTCGCTTGCAGCTGGATCAGTTGCCCTTGGCCTTCTCGGCGCGGATCAGCATCACCTTGGCGATGGCCAGCACGAAGAAGGTGATCACGAACAGCAGGAAACCGAGACCGAACAGGGCCGACATGTGGAAGTCGGCGGCTTCGCCGAATTCGTTGGCCAGGGTCGAGGCGATCGAGGTGCCGGGCGAGAACAGCGAGCTGCTGAGCTTGTTGGAGTTGCCGATCACGAAGGT
>JBDLTM010000269.1:0-3417 GCA_039805805.1 Pseudomonadota bacterium
CGGCAACTGTCTGACCTGCTCACGCACCTCGCGGACCGAGCTACAAGTCAATGGAGTTTTTATGGATATCTTGCTTCAGCAGATCATCAACGGTCTGGTCCTGGGCAGCATGTACGCCCTGGTCGCCCTGGGCTACACCATGGTGTACGGCATCGTCAACCTGATCAACTTTGCCCACGGCGAGGTGCTGATGGTCGGTGCCCTGACCTGCTGGACCCTGGTAGGCCTGCTGCAATCCGCCTTTCCCGGCCTGCCCGGCTGGGTCGTGCTGCTGGTCGCCATGGCCCTGGCCAGCGTGGTCGCGGCAGCCCTCAACTGGACGATCGAGCGCGTGGCCTACCGGCGTCTGCGCAACAGCCCCAAGCTGGCACCGATGCTGACCGCGATGGGCATGAGCATCCTGCTGCAGACGCTGGCCATGATCATCTGGAAGCCGAACTACAAGTCCTTCCCGACCCTGCTGCCCGGCGATCCGTACGAGATCGCGGGCGCGGTGATCACGCCGACCCAGATCATGATCCTGGGCCTGACCGCAGTCTCGCTGGCGGTGCTGATGTGGCTGGTCAACTCGACCCGTCTCGGCCGCGCGATGCGCGCGACTTCCGAGAACCCGCGCGTGGCCAGCCTGATGGGGGTCAAGCCCGACGTCGTGATTGCATCGACCTTCGTCATCGGCGCCGTGCTGGCGACCATCGCCGGCGTGATGTGGGCTTCCAACTACGGCACCGTGCAGCACACCATGGGCATGCTGCCGGGCCTCAAGGCCTTCACTGCAGCGGTCTTCGGCGGCATCGGCAACCTGGCCGGCGCCGTGGTGGGCGGCATCCTGCTGGGCCTGATCGAGGCGATCGGCTCAGGCTATATCGGCGAGCTGACCGGCGGCGTGCTGGGCAGCCACTACACCGACATCTTCGCCTTCATCGTGCTGATCGTGATGCTCACGCTGCGCCCCTCGGGCCTGCTGGGCGAACGCGTGGCCGACCGCGCCTGACGCGTACCGGAGGAATCACATGAAACTCAACAAATTTCAAACGCTGCTGTTCGCGCTCGCCCTGCTCGTGCTGCCGCTGCTGCTGCAGGGCTTCGGCAACGCCTGGGTGCGCATCGCAGACATGGCGCTGCTCTACGTGATGCTGGCGCTTGGCCTGAACATCGTGGTCGGCTACGCGGGCCTGCTCGATCTCGGCTATGTCGCCTTCTTCGCGGTCGGCGCCTATCTGTACGGCCTGCTGTCCTCGCCGCACCTGCTCGAGACCTTCCCGGCCATCGCGGCGATGTTCCCGGCCGGCATGCACATGCCGCTGCTGCTGATCGTGCCGCTGGCCGCGCTGCTGGCGGGCATCGCCGGCGTGCTGCTGGGCGCTCCCACGCTCAAGCTGCGCGGCGACTACCTGGCGATCGTGACGCTGGGCTTCGGCGAGATCATCCGCGTCTTCATGAACAACCTGGACCATCCGGTCAACATCACCAACGGTCCCAAGGGCATAGACCGGATCGATGGCATCCATCTGTTCGGCTTGAACTTCGGCAAGAAGCTGGAGCTGTTCGGCTTCGAGCTGGCTTCGGTCACGCTCTACTACTACCTGTTCCTCGCGCTGGTGGTGCTGGTGGTGGTGGTCTCGCATCGCCTGGAGCTCTCGCGCATCGGCCGTGCCTGGATGGCGATCCGCGAGGACGAGATCGCCGCCAAGGCCATGGGAATCAACACCCGCAACATGAAGCTGCTGGCCTTCGGCATGGGCGCGAGCTTCGGCGGCATCTCGGGCTCGATGTTCGCGGGCTTCCAGGGCTTCATCTCGCCCGAATCGTTCAGCCTGATGGAGTCGGTCATGATCGTCGCCATGGTGGTGCTCGGAGGCATCGGCCACCTGCCGGGCGTGATCCTGGGCGCGGTGCTGCTGGCGGCACTGCCGGAGGTGCTGCGCTATGTCGCGGGCCCGCTGCAGGCGATGACCGACGGCCGTCTCGATGCCGCCATCCTGCGCCAGCTGCTGACCGCGCTGGCCATGATCGTCGTCATGCTGATGCGTCCGCGCGGCCTGTGGCCGACGCCCGAGCACGGCAAGACCCTCAAGAATGTCCAGTGAGCCGGAGACCACCATGGCAGAAACCGTATTGAAAGTCGCCGGTATCTCGAAGCGCTTCGGCGGCCTGCAGGCCCTCACCGATGTCGGGCTCACCATCGAGCGCGGCCAGGTCTATGGCCTGATCGGACCCAACGGCGCTGGCAAGACCACCTTCTTCAACGTCATCACCGGCCTCTACACGCCCGACAGCGGCAGCTTCGAGCTCGGCGGCAAGCCCTACCAGCCGACCGCCGTGCACGAGGTCGCCAAGGCCGGCATCGCGCGCACCTTCCAGAACATCCGCCTCTTTGCCGAGATGACCGCGCTCGAGAACGTGATGGTCGGCCGCCACCTGCGCACCAGGTCCGGCCTGCTCGGCGCGATCTTCCGCACCGCCGCCTTCAAGGCCGAGGAACGCGCCATCATGGAGCGCGCGCGCGAACTGCTCGACTATGTCGGCATCGGCAAGTACGCCGACTTCAAGGCGCGCACGCTGAGCTACGGCGACCAGCGCCGGCTCGAAATCGCCCGCGCGCTGGCGACCGACCCGCAGCTGATCGCGCTCGACGAGCCGGCTGCCGGCATGAACGCGACCGAGAAGGTCCAGCTGCGCGAGTTGATCGAGCGCATCCGCGCCGACCAGCGCACGGTGCTGCTGATCGAGCACGACGTCAAGCTCGTCATGGGCCTTTGCGACCGTGTCACCGTGCTCGAGTACGGGAAGCTGCTGGCCGAGGGCACCCCGGCCGAGGTGCAGCGCAACGAGAAAGTCATCGAAGCCTATCTGGGCACGGGAGCACATTGAAATGGCCGAGGCATTGCTGAAAGTCAAGGACCTGAAGGTCGCCTACGGCGGCATCCAGGCGGTCAAGGGCGTGGATTTCGAGGTGCGCGAGGGCGAGCTGGTCTCGCTGATCGGCTCCAACGGCGCCGGCAAGACCACCACCATGAAGGCCATCACCGGCACCCAGCCCGTCCTGGCCGGCGAGATCGAGTACCTGGGCCGCAGCCTGAAGGGGCAGGGGCCCTGGGATCTGGTCAAGCAGGGCCTGGTCATGGTGCCCGAGGGCCGCGGCGTCTTCACGCGCATGACCATCATCGAGAACCTGCAGATGGGTGCCTACCTGCGCAACGACAAGGCAGGCATCGCCGCCGACATCGAGCGCATGTTCGAGATCTTCCCGCGCCTGCGCGAGCGCAAGGACCAGCTCGCCGGCACCATGTCGGGTGGCGAGCAACAGATGCTGGCGATGGGCCGCGCGCTCATGAGCCGCCCCAAGCTGCTGCTGCTCGACGAACCTTCGATGGGCCTGTCTCCTATCATGGTCGACAAGATCTTCGAGGTGGTCAA
>JBDLTM010000270.1:0-3412 GCA_039805805.1 Pseudomonadota bacterium
CGAAAAGGCCAAGCAGCTGATCGACCAGGACAAGGTCGCGGTCGTGTTCGGCTGCTGGACCAGCGTGTCGCGCAAGTCGGTGCTGCCGGTGTTCGAGGAGAAGAACTCCCTGCTGTTCTACCCGGTGCAGTACGAGGGCGAGGAACTGTCCAAGAACGTGTTCTACACGGGTGCTGCGCCGAACCAGCAGGCGATTCCGGCGGTCGAGTACCTGATGAGCAAGGACGGCGGCGAGGCCAAGCGCTTCGTGCTGCTGGGCACCGACTATGTCTACCCGCGCACCACCAACAAGATCCTGCGCGCCTTCCTGAAGTCCAAGGGCGTGGCCGATGCCGACATCATGGAGGAGTACACCCCCTTCGGCCACAGCGACTACCAGACCATCATCGCCAAGATCAAGAAGTTCTCTTCCGAGGGCAAGAAGACGGCGGTGGTCTCGACCATCAACGGTGACTCCAACGTGCCCTTCTACAAGGAGCTGGGCAACGCCGGCATCAAGGCCAAGGACGTGCCGGTGGTGGCCTTCAGCGTGGGCGAGGAGGAGCTGCGCGGCGTCGACACCAAGCCGCTGGTCGGTCACCTGGCTGCCTGGAACTACTTCATGAGCATCAAGAGCCCGGCCAACACCGAGTTCGTCAACAAGTGGAGCGCCTACGCCAAGGCCAAGAACATCCCTGGCCACAAGGACAAGCCGCTGACCAATGACCCGATGGAGGCGACCTATATCGGCGTCAACATGTGGGCGCAGGCGGTGGCCAAGGCCAAGTCGACCGACACCGACAAGGTGATCGCTGCGATGGCGGGCCAGACCTTCCAGGCGCCGGGCGGCTTCACCGCGGTGATGGACAAGGAGAACCACCACCTGCACAAGCCGGTCTTCATCGGCGAGGTCAAGGCGGATGGCCAGTTCAAGGTGGTCTGGAAGACCAAGGGCCCGGTGGTGGCTGATCCGTGGAGCGACTACATCCCCGAGAACAAGGGCAAGGCCAACGTGCCGGCCAAGAAGTAAGTGCAGGAGGACAGGCCTGGGGAGCAGGGTTGCGACCCAGTCCCCGGGCCTGGAGGATGGAACGGGTCGCCGCGCCGCGGCCCGCTGTTTTTTGCGGGAAGTCGAACATGCGACACACGATGATGAGCGTGCTGAGGCACAGCGCCCTGAAACTGGGGCTGCTGCTGGGCCTGGCCGGTGGCGCGCTGCTGCCGCTGCCGGCCTTGGCGCTGACGCCGGCGCAGGCGCTGCAGCTGGTCGAGGGCGATGCGGACGAGCGCGTGGCCCAGCTGCTGCAGCTGGCCGCCAGCGATGACGCCAGGGCACTGGCACTGATCCGCGCTCTCGCGGACGAGACGGTGCAGGTCCAGCAGGGCCGGGTGCTGATCGTGCAGGGCGCCGGGGCGATCGATGCGGTCAGCGGCCAGGCGGCCGTGCTGGGTAACGGCGCTGAGGAGGCCGTCGTCAACAATCGCCTGCGTGGCGCGCTCGAGAGCGCGCTGGCCGGCATGGAACTGCTCGAGGGCGACAAGACGCGCCAGGTCGAGGCGGCTGCGATCCTGCAGCGCAGCGCATTCGACGACCCGAATCCGGCCCAGCTGCCGCTGATCGAGCGCGCGCTGGCACCCGAATCCGCCGTCAGGCTGGAGCCTGCCGCCCGCGAATCGCTGCAGCTGGCGCAGGCCGCGCTGCACCTGGCCAGCGCCGATCCGGCCCTGCGGCTGGCCGCCACGCACAAGCTGGCCGAGGTCGGGCAGCCGATCGTGAAGGCGCTGCTGGGCCAGCGCCTGGCCGTCGAGAGCGATCCAGCCATCAAGGCTGCGCTGGGCCAGGCGATCCGGACTGTCGAGCGTGCACTGACCACGGCATCGGTTCTGGGCCAGTTGTTCACTGGCGTGAGTCTGGGCTCGATCCTGTTACTGGCGGCGCTGGGCCTGGCGATCACCTACGGCCTGATGGGCGTGATCAACATGGCGCACGGCGAGCTGATCATGATCGGCGCCTACGCGACCTACCTGGTGCAGCTGGCCTTCCGCCAGTACCTGCCGGGCGCCTTCGACTGGTACCTGCTCGCGGCGCTTCCGCTGTCCTTCCTGGCCTCGGCGCTGGTGGGCGCGGCGATGGAGCGCAGCGTGCTGCGCTTCCTGTACGGCCGCCCGCTCGAGACCCTGCTGGCGACCTGGGGCATCAGCCTGGTGCTGATGCAGGGCGTGCGCAGCCTGTTCGGCGCGCAGAACGTCGGCGTCGAGAACCCGTCCTGGATGAGCGGCGGCGTCACGCTGATGGGCAGCCTGACCCTGCCCTGGAACCGCATCATCATCGTCGCCTTCGCCGCTGCCGTGCTGCTGGCGGTCGCGCTGCTGATCGGCAGGACCCGCCTGGGCCTGTTCGTGCGCGGCGTGACGCAGAACCGCCCGATCGCAGCCTGCATGGGCGTGAACACCGCGCGCATCGACACCTATGCCTTCGCGCTCGGCTCCGGCATCGCAGGCCTGGCCGGTTGCGCCCTGAGCCAGATCGGCAACGTCGGCCCCGACCTGGGCCAGAACTACCTGGTCGACAGCTTCATGGTCGTGGTAGTGGGCGGTGTCGGCCAGCTGGCCGGAACCGTCTACGCCGCGCTCGGACTGGGTCTGCTCAACAAGCTGCTCGAGGGCTGGGCCGGCGCGGTGCTGGCCAAGATCGCGGTGCTGGTCTTCATCATCATCTTCATCCAGAAGCGCCCGCAAGGCATCTTCGCGCTCAAGGGCCGCCAGGCCTGATCCGGGAGATCGAAACATGACAACTCACTTGACGGCTTCCGCAGTCGGCCTGCCCGCGAGGGGCCCATTGCTGGCACGCAGCGGCTGGGGCGCCATACTGGTCGCGCTGCTGGTGGTCTGCGCGGTGGCGCCCGTGCTGAACATGCTGGTGCCGCCCGACAGCATCTTCCACCTGAGCGACTACCTGGTCGGCCTGCTGGGCAAGATCATGTGCTACGCGATCTGCGCGCTGGCGATGGACCTGATCTGGGGCTACACCGGCATCCTGAGCCTGGGCCATGGCCTGTTCTTCGCGCTGGGCGGCTATGTGATGGGCATGTACCTGATGCGCCAGATCGGACGCGACGGCAGCTACCAGAGCGAGCTGCCCGACTTCATGGTCTTCCTCGACTGGAAGGAGCTGCCCTGGCACTGGGCCCTGAGCGACAGCTTCATCGCGACCCTGCTGCTGGTCGTGCTGGTGCCGGGCCTGGTGGCCTTCGTGTTCGGCTACTTCGCGTTCCGCTCGCGAATCAAGGGGGTGTACTTCTCCATCATCACCCAGGCGCTGACCTTCGCAGCCATGTTGCTGTTCTTCCGCAACGAGACCGGTTTCGGCGGCAACAACGGCTTCACCGACTTCAAGCGCATCCTGGGCCTTCCGATCGCGACGCAGGAGATG
>JBDLTM010000271.1:0-3398 GCA_039805805.1 Pseudomonadota bacterium
CTTTCCACCTCAACTTGCGCCACAGCTGGAGGCCGAACATTCCGATCCGGTCGAGCGCGCCGTGCCGCAGCTGGCAGCCGGCAGCCGGGTGCTGATCATGACCCATAGCCACGAGCAGGACTTCGAACTCGTCGCGGCCTGCCTGCGTCGTCAGCGCGAGGCTGGCGACCTGGCCTTCATCGGCCTGATCGGCAGCGCCAGCAAGTGGGCGAGCTTTGGCCGGCGCCTGCGCGAGCGGGGCTTCAGCGATGCCGAGCTGGAGCGGGTCAGCTGCCCGGTCGGCCTGCCGGGAGTCTGTGGCAAGCAGCCGGCCGTGATCGCCGCCAGCATTGCCGCACAACTGCTGCTCATTGAATCTTCATCCTGATCAGCAGGTTTTTTCGAAGATTGCTCGCTGTAAAAACTGAATCATTCCGATCGAAGAAGGCTTATCCTTACGTGTTTGCCTGATTCCAGGCTCCAAATGGATCACCCCATGGATTTCCTGCTCGACCCCAATATCTGGATCGCCTTCGCCATGCTCACGACGCTCGAGATCGTGCTGGGCGTTGACAACATCATCTTCATCTCCATCCTGGTCGGCCGCCTGCCGCCCGAGCAGCGTGACAAGGCCCGGCGCCTGGGCCTGGGCTTTGCGATGATCTCACGCCTGCTGCTGCTGGCCTCGCTGAGCTGGATCATGGGCCTCAAGGCCGACCTGTTCACGGCGTTCGGCCAGGGCATCAGCGGGCGCGACCTCGTGCTGCTCGCCGGTGGCCTGTTCCTGCTCTGGAAGGCATCGCACGAGATCTTCGTCGAGGTCGAGGCGCGCGAGGAGGACCACGCCCCCGATACCGATCCCGCCGTGCTCAAGGCTGCCGGCAGCCGCCTGTTCTGGTCCATCATCGGCCAGATCGCGGTGATCGACATCGTCTTCAGCCTGGATTCGGTGATCACCGCGGTCGGCATGGTTGACCAGCTGGCGGTGATGGTCGCTGCCGTGATTGCCGCCGTCGGCGTCATGATGTTCGCTGCCAAGCCGATCGGCGACTTCGTCGACGCACATCCTTCGGTCAAGGTGCTGGCGCTGGCCTTCCTGGTCATGGTGGGCATGGCGCTGACTGCCGAAGCCTTCGAGATCCACATCCCGAAGGGCTATGTCTACGCCGCGATGGCCTTCTCGCTGGTGGTCGAGGCACTCAATCTGCGTGCTCGCAGCAAGCGCCTGGCCCGCCAGGCCGCAACCGATCCGGAAGGCAAGGGCATCGTTGCCTGATGATCTGAACCTCAGGTTCTGATGCAAAACGCCCGGCGCAAGCCGGGCGTTTTGCTTGGGTGCCCCGGCAAAAAACTGACGCCGGCTTCAGGACTGGCGCTGCGCCAGCGCCGCCAGCAGGGCGCGCAGCGTGGCGCTGTCGGAACTCTCGGCCAGCGGGCGCAGGCTGGCGGCATCCTGCACCAGCCGCTCCAGCGTCTGGATATGCGGCAGCAGCACGCCAAAGAACACCGGCTGGCCGGCCACTCCGATCAGCAGGGTCGGGAAGTTCTCGACGTCGAGATCACCGAGCAGGTCGGCCTCTTCCTCGATGTCGCACCAGTGGAAGCTGACGTCGGGGCGGGACGACTGCAGCGTGGCATAGGCCTGGCCGTATTCACGGCAGGTGCCGCACCATTCGGCGCACAGGCAGACCACCTGGAGGGTGGCAGGGACGGGATGCGGTGTCATGTTCCGAGCTTACCAAAGCCAGGTCCGGCCAGGCCCGGGCAGCTGCCGCTGCGGTGCGCGAAGGCCGCAGCAACTAGAGCGCCCAGGGGCGCTCTCTTGCCTCCAAGCCGAGGGCCGCAGCTGACCTCGGCGCCAAGCCTCAGGCCTTGACCGTCCCCGTGACGGCGGCCACCGCCGTCATGTTGATGACGCGGCGCACCGTGGCCGAAGGCGTCAGGATATGGGCAGCGGCTGCGCTGCCCATCAGGATCGGACCCACCGTCACGCCGCCGCTGGTGGTGGTCTTGAGCACGTTGAACAGGATGTTGGCCGAGTCCAGGTTGGGGCAGATCAGGATGTTGGCCGAGCCGCTCAGCGCCGATTCGGGCAGGTAGCTGCGGCGGATGTCCTCCTCCAGCGCAGCATCGCCATGCAGCTCGCCGTCGCATTCGATCTCGGGGTGGGCGGCGACGAAGAGGTCGCGTGCCTGGCGCATCTTGCGCGCCGAGGGGCGGTTCGATGATCCATAGGTCGAATGCGACAGGAAGGCCACCTTGGGCGGCAGGCCGAAGCGCTGCACTTCCTGCACCGCCATCCAGGCGATCTCGGACAGCTCCTCGGCGCTGGGGCTGTCGTTGACATAGGTGTCGGCGACGAACAGCGGGCCGCGGTTGGTCATCAGCGCGTTGAGCGCGGCGAACTGATGGGCATCGGGCTTGCGGCCGATGATGTTCTCGATGCGCTCGAGGTGGGTCTCGTAGTTGCCGACCAGGCCGCAGATCATGGCGTCGGCATCGCCTAGCCTGACCATCAGCGCGGCGATGATGGTGTTGGAGCGGCGCACCGCGGCCTTGGCCATCTCGGGCGTGACGCCGTCGCGGCCCATCAGCTTGTGATACGCCTCCCAGTACTGGCGGAAGCGCGGGTCGCTCTCGGGGTTGCAGACCTCGAAGTCCACCCCAGGACGGATGCGCAGGCCGGCCTTGGCGATGCGCGCCTCGATCACGGCCGGGCGGCCGATCATGATCGGCGTGGCCAGGTGGTCGTCGATCGCGGCCTGCGCCGCGCGCAGCGCGCGCTCGTCCTCGCCGTCGGCGTAGGCCACCCGCTTCCTGTCTGCGGCGATCGCCTTGGCGGCGCTGAAGACCGGGCGCATCAGGATGCCGGTCTGGTAGATGAAGCGACCCAGGCTCTCCTGGTAGGCCTCCATGTCCTGGATCGGACGGGTCGCGACGCCGCTGTCGGCCGCGGCCTGCGCCACGGCCGGAGCGATCTTGAGGATCAGGCGCGAGTCGAAGGGCTTGGGGATCAGGTAGTCGGGGCCGAAGGCCAGCTCCTGGCCGGCGTAGGCGGCGGCGACCTCGTCGCTGATCTCGCTCTTGGCCAGGTCGGCGATCTGGCGCACGCAGGCCAGCTTCATCTCCTCGGTGATCTTGGTCGCGCCGCAGTCGAGCGCGCCGCGGAAGATGTATGGGAAGCACAGGACGTTGTTGACCTGGTTCGGGTAGTCCGAGCGGCCGGTGGCGATGATGCAGTCGGGACGAGCGGCCTTGGCGATCTCGGGGCGGATCTCGGGCTCGGGGTTGGCCAGCGCCAGGATGACGGGCTGATCGGCCATCGACTTGACCATCTCGGCGTTCACGACGCCGGCGGCCGAGCAGCCCAGGAAGACGTCGCAGCCGTCCATCGCGTCGGCCAGCGTACGCTTGTCGGT
>JBDLTM010000272.1:0-3331 GCA_039805805.1 Pseudomonadota bacterium
TTACTACCGCGTCGGCGGCCACAGCGCGGTCAAGGCCAATGTGCGGGTGATCGCGGCGACGCACCAGAACCTCGAGCAGCGTGTCAGGGAGGGCGCCTTCCGCGAGGACCTGTTCCACCGCCTCAATGTGATCCGGCTGCGCCTGCCAGCCCTGCGCGAGCGGCGCGAGGATGTGCCGCTGCTCGCGCGCTATTTCCTGCAGCAGAGCGCGCTCCAGCTCGGGGTCGAGCCCAAGCGGATCTCGGAGGCCGCGCTGCAGCGGCTGTCGGCCTTCGACTTCCCCGGCAACGTGCGCCAGCTCGAGAACATCTGCCACTGGCTGACGGTGATGGCGCCGGCCCAGCTGATCGAGACCAAGGACCTGCCGCCCGAGGTGCTGGGGCAGCAGCCCGGCCCTGCTGCTGCTTCAGCTCCTGCTGGTGCGTCTGGCCCCGATTCGGCTCAACCCGCGGCGCCACCGTTGCCGTCTGATGAGTCGCTTGCGCCTGTGGCGGCCCCAGTGCCTGCGGCTGCCGACCTGGCCTGGCTGCAGTCAGGCGCTGGCCTGCATGCAGCCGCGGCCCAGTGGGAGCAGGGGCTGCAGGACGAGGCGCTGGCTCTGCTGGCACAGGGTCGAACCGATGTCTGGAATCAGCTGTCGAGTCGTTTCGAGACCCGGCTGATCCAGGCTGCGCTGGCCGCGACGCGCGGGCGCCGCATCGAGGCGGCGCACAAGCTCGGCATCGGCCGCAACACGATCACGCGCAAGATCCAGGAGCTCGGGCTGGAGTAGCTTCAGTCCAGCGTCACCACCACCGGCGCGTGGTCGCTCGGCTGCTTGTTCTTGCGCGGCGAGCGGTCGATCGCGCAGGCGGTCACCGAGCCTTTCAGCGCCTTGCTGACCAGGACATGGTCGATGCGCAGGCCGCGGTTCTTCTGGAAGGCCAGCATGCGGTAGTCCCACCACGAGTAGCTCTTGGGCGGCTGCTCGAACATCCGGTAGGCATCGCTCAGGCCGAGCCCGAGCAGCTCGCGGAACTGGCGCCGCTCGGCGCTGGTGTGGTGGATGGTCTCGCGCAGGCCTTCCGGGTCCCAGCTGTCGATATCCTCGGGTGCGATGTTGAAGTCGCCCAGCAGCACCAGGCGCGGGTGGGCGGCCAGATCGGCGCGCAGCCACTCGCGCAGCGCGTCCATCCACTGCATCTTGTAGACGAACTTCTCGCTCTCGGGGTCCTGTCCGTTGACGAAGTAGCCGTTGACCAAGCGCAGCGGTCCCTGCGCGGTCTGGTAGGTGGCGGCGATCACGCGCGACTGCAAGTCGGTGTAGCCGGGGATGTTGCGCACCACGTCCGTGGGCTCGCCGCGCGAGATCAGCGCGACGCCGTTGTAGGTCTTCTGGCCGAAGCAGACGGCGCGGTAGCCGGCCTGCTCGAAGGCCTCGTGCGGGAACTTGTCGTCGGTGAGCTTGAGCTCCTGCAGCGCGAGCAGGTCGACCGGATGGTCGGCCAGCCAGTCCAGCACCTGGGGCAGGCGCACGCTCAGTGAATTGACGTTCCAGGTGGCGATTTGCATAAATTATTTAAGTTATTGAATTAATTGATATTTTAATTCAAGGGATTTTTTGTGCCCCCAAATATGCCCCTTGCAGCCTCGATGACACCACAAACTGCTAAAGGCAGGTCGAACGGATTATGACGGTTCGGGCGTGATGGCAATCCCGGCAGCGGCCTCCTTGAGCCAGTCCAGGATGGTGGTGGCCATGGTGGCATCAGCCAGGTATTTGCCCCAGTCCTGCACCACGCGGTTGGAGGTCACGACGATGGAGCGGCGCGCCTTGTAGCGCTGGTGCACGATGGCCTGCAGCACTTCGGCCGCGTGCTCGGAGATGCGTCGGGCCAGGAAGAGATCGTCCAGGATCAGCAGGTCGGGTTCGATCCAGTCCTTGAGCAGCCGGGTGCGCTCAGGCGTACTGGCGATCGCGTAGCGGGCGAACTCGGTGTCGGCCTCCAGGTAGCGCACGTCGTAGCCTTGCAGCGTGGCCTGGTAGGCGACGGCCTTGGCCAGGTGGCTCTTGCCAGTGCCAGGCTTGCCCACGATCAGGGCGTTGGCGCCCTCGCCTATGAACTTGAGGGTGTGCAGCTCGAAGCAGGCCGCGCGAGGCAGCTTGGGGTTGAAGCGCCAGTCGAAGTCGGCCAGCGTGAGCTTCTCGTCCAGGCCCGAGCGCTTGTAGCGGCGCTCCAGCAGACGCGTTCGGCGCCGGTCGAGCTCGTCCTGCAGCATGGCAGCAAAGGTCTGCAGGAAGGGTTACTGGGCGGCCTGGGCCTGCAGCAGCCGGGTCGACAGGGTCTCGGCGATGCCCGACAGGCGCAGCTCGCGCAGCGCGCGTTCGATCTCGACCATGTTCATGCCCGCACTCCTTGCGCGGCGGTGCGGAGGGGAGTGGCGGTCACGGCGGCGGCGTGGGCAAACAGGTCGGCGTACTCGTCGGCTTCGCGGATGAGCTCATGCCGCTGGGTCAAGTGGCTGGCAGCGGACTCCTGCGCGTTGGCCTGGGCCGACGAGGTCTCCAGAGTGGCCAGCGCCTGGGCAAAGACACGCTCGGTCAGGGCCAGCACGCGCTTGTAGCTGTAGACCCCTAGCTCCAGTGCCTGCGCACAGGCGGCCTCGACGCAGTGCGCCGGATAGCGCCGCGCTAGGCCGACGATGCCCCAGTGCTTGCGCTGGCCGACCCGGCCCTCGATGGCAAAGAGCAGCTGGCACAGCCGGCTGGCCTGTGGCCCGATCTCGGCGGCCTGGCGCAGGATCAGCCGGGTCGCGCGCGAGGGGTTGAACACACGTTCCTCCTGGGGCAACACCACCGTGCCGGGGCGTTCGGCCTTGGCATGGGTGCGCAGCAGCGCGCCTGAGGCCAGGTTCCGGATCTCCTGGCGCTGGGCGTAGACGCGCACCAGCACCTTCGAGCCGATGGCCGCCGGACGGGCCGCGTAGCTGCAGTGCTCCACCCGCACGCAGCTGTCGTCGCAGACGGTGCGCACCGCCTGGGTGTAGTACTGCGTGCCCAGCAGCGGCAGTTCCTTGAAGTGGGCACGTTCCTCCTCGAACATGGCCTGCACCTGGCGCCGCTCGGTACCGTGGATGCGTGCGGCCGCCCAGGTGCGTTTCCAGTGCAGCAGGTACTCGTTCTGTTCGAGGATCGACTCGAAGCGCCGCCCCTTCAAGGCCGTGGCCTAGGTGTGGCCGATGGCGTGTTCGACCGTTCCCTTGCGGTTGGGGTCGCGCACCCGGGCCGGGTCGGCCACCACGCCGTAATGCGACAGCGTAGCGGCATAGACCGGGTTGAGCTCTGGCTCGT
>JBDLTM010000273.1:0-3324 GCA_039805805.1 Pseudomonadota bacterium
ACGCGGGCGCCAGCATGGTGGCCATCCATGCCCGTCGCCCCGACGACCAGGCCACCTGCGACCCGGCCGTCTATTCGCAGATCAACCGTCTGATCCGCGACAAGTGCGACATCATCCTGAACAACTCAACCGGTGGCGGCATCGATGGCGACATGGTGCGCGAGCTGCCCAACGGCCTGTGGGAAATCATGTGGGAGGAGCGCCTCAAGGGCATGATGGCCGAGGGCGTCGAGATGTGCACCCTCGACGCGCAGACCGTGGTCGCCAGCTTCGACCAGAAGGAAATCCTGGTGGCCACGCCGCCGTCGCGCATCCTCCAGATCGCCAGGATGATGAAGGAGCGCGGCATCAAGCCCGAGTGGGAAGTGTTCAGCCTGCACGACATCGTCCAGGAAGTGCCGCGCGCGCTCAGCGCGGGCCTGGACGACGACCGCCCCTTCATCAACATCGTCATCAACGCCCGCGCCTTCCAGGGCGGCCTGCCTTACACGCCCAAGCTGCTGCACACGCTGGTGGACTACCTGCCCCAGGGCTGCGTGTTCAACGTCAGCGCCATCGGCGCCGCGCAGCTGCCCGCCTCGATGCACTCGCTGCTGATGGGCGGCCACGTGCGCGTCGGACTGGAAGACAACCTCTACTACGAGCAGGGCGTGCTGGCCACCAACGTGCAGCTGGTCGAACGCCTGGTGCGCATGGTCCGCGAGATGGGCTACGAGCCGGCCACGCCGGCCGAGGCGCGCGAGATCATCGGTCTGCGCCAGCTGGGCTGAGAGGCCAGCTTCGGCCGCCCCTGGCTCACATCGAGAAGCCGCCGCTGACCTCCAGGGTGGCTCCATTGACGTAGCTGGCCTCGTCGCTGGCCAGAAAGGCGTAGACGCTGGCGAGCTCGTCGGGGCGGCCGACGCGGCGCATCCAACAGGCCGCCTCGATTTTCTCCAGTACCTCAGGCGGAACGGTGTCCAGGATGCTGGTGGCGATCGATCCCGGCACCACCGCGTTGACACGAACGCCCTTGGGACCGAGCTCGCGCGCCCAGGTCTTGGTCAGGCCGATCACGCCGGCCTTCGAGGCCCCGTAGTTGCCCTGGCCAAAGTTGCCGTAGACGCCGGCCACGCTGGAGGTATTGATCACCGAGCCCGAGCCCTGGGCGAGCAGGATCTCTGCGACGGCCTGGGTGCAATGGAAGACACCCTTGAGGTTGACGTCGATGACCGCGTCCCATTGCGCCTCGGTCATTTTCAGCAGGCGCGCGTCCCGGGTGATGCCAGCGTTGTTGACCAGCACATCGATGCGGCCGAAACGGGCCTTCACTGCGGCCACCATGCTGTCCACCGTGCTGCGGTCAGCGACATCGACCACGAAACCGGCAGCGGTCGCGCCACTGCCCTCGAGCAGCTTGACCGCCCGCTCAACCTGCTCGGCGTCGAGGTCGCAGACGATGACGATCGCTCCCTCGGCCGCGAACTTCCGGGCCGCAGCCAGGCCGATGCCGTTGGCCGAGCCGGTGATGATGGAGACCTTGCCTTTCAGTCGCATGTCGAAGCCTTTCGATTGGGGGATGGCGGGACACAGACCAGCGCCCCGCCAGAATTGTGGCGCAGCTTATTCGTCCGACGTGAAGCCCGAAGCCTTGACCACCGGGCCCCACTTGTTCAGCTCGCTCTTGACGATGCGGACGAAATCGGCCTGGCTCTGGCCTTCGACGTCGAACGACGTCTTCTCGAGGGACTCGATCAGAGGCTTGTGCTGGAGCGCCTTGTTGACCGCAGCATTGAGCTTGGCGACCACTTCGGCCGGGGTCTTGCTCGGCACGAACACCGCGAAATACTCCTCGGCCGCCACGTCCTTGAAGCCACTCTCGGCAAAGGTGGGCACCTTGGGCAGGTAGGCGGAGCGCATATCTTGTCATGATAAGCGGCTGGCCAGAGAGTGGAAGGGGAGTGGCGTTCAGCCATTCACCACCCGCAGCACCTCAGCCCCATAGGCCTCGAGCTTCTTCTGCCCCAGGCCGGGGATGCCCTCGAGGTCGGCCAGGCGCTGCGGCTGCGCCTCGGCGATCGCACGCAAGGTCGCATCGTGGAAGATCACGTAGGCCGGCAGGTTGTGCTCGCGCGCGACCTGGGCCCGCCAGGCCTTGAGCGCGGCCAGAGTCTCGCGCGCGGCCAGCGTCAACGTGGCCTCGGCGGCGACCACGCGCTGGCGTGCGGCGCTGCGGCTGCGCCCGCCCGGCTGCGCGGCCTGCACGCGCACGAACACTTCGGCTTCGCCCTTCAGGATCGCGCGCGCCGCCTCGCCCAGCCGCAGCGTGTTGAAATGCTCGGCGTCGACGCGGATCGCCTCGCGCGCGATCAGCTGGCGCGCGATGCTGCGCCACTCGCTCTCGCCCAGGTCGGCGCCGATGCCGAAGGTGCTCAAGGCCTCGTGACCATGCTGCTCGACCTTCTCGGTCCTCTTGCCGCGCAGGATGTCGATCAGGTGGCCGGCGCCGAAGGCCGCGCCGCCGGACTGCTGCACCCGGTAGATGCAGGACAGCAGCTTGCGCGCGGCCTCGGTCGCGTTCCAGGTCTGCGGCGGATTCAGGCAGTTGTCGCAGTTGCCGCAGGGCTTGGACTTCTCGCCGAAATAGGCCAGCAGCCGCACGCGGCGGCAGTCGGTGGCCTCGGCCAGCGCCAGCAGCGCCTCGAGCTTGCCGCGCAGCACCTGCTTGAACTCCTCGGCTGCCGGACTCTCGTCGATCATGCGGCGCTGGTTGACGACGTCCTGCAGGCCGTAGGCCATCCAGGCGTCGGCGGGCTCGCCGTCGCGGCCGGCGCGTCCCGTCTCCTGGTAGTAGCCCTCGATGTTCTTGGGCATGTCGACATGCGCGACGAAGCGCACGTCGGGCTTGTCGATGCCCATGCCGAAGGCCACCGTCGCGACCATGATGAGGCCCTCCTCGCGCAGGAAGCGGTCCTGGTGCCGCTGGCGCGTGGCCGGATCGAGACCGGCGTGATAGGGCAGCGCGTTGAGCCCGGCGGCGGCGAGCTGGGCCGCGACATCCTCGACCTTGCGGCGCGACTGGCAGTAGACGACGCCGGCATCGTGGCCGCTGGCGCCCATGTGCTCGCTGCGGATGAAGCGCAGCAGCTGCTGCAGGCTGTCCTTCTTCTCGACAATCGTGTAGCGGATGTTGGGCCGGTCGAAGCTGGAGACGAAGTGGCGCGCCTCCTCCAGCTTGAGGTGGTAGACGATGTCATCGCGCGTGAGCGCGTCGGCGGTCGCGGTCAGCGCGATGCGCGGCACCGCGGGAAAACATTCGTGCAGCGTCGCCAGCGCGCGGTAGTC
>JBDLTM010000274.1:0-3313 GCA_039805805.1 Pseudomonadota bacterium
CCCGGCAGGATGGCGTTGACGCGGATGCCGAACTCGCCGAGCTCGCGCGACAGCGTCTTGGTGAAGCCGATCAGGCCCCACTTGGTGGTCGAGTAGACGCTGCGGTTGGGATAGCCGCAGCGGCCGGCGAGCGAGGACATCACGAGGATCGAGCCCGCCGGCGACTGCTTCAGGTGCGGGATGGCGGCCTGCGTCACGGTGAAGGTGCCCGTGAGGTTGACGCGCAGCACGGCTTCCCAGGCGTCCGGGTCCAGGGTCTCGACGCTGGCGGTCGGCCCCGCGATGCCGGCATTGTTGACCAGCACGTCCAGCCCGCCCATGGCGGCCACGGCATCCTTGACCATGGCCTGCACGGCGGCACGGTCGGCGATGTTGCAGACGCTGGTGCTGACGCCAGGCAGCTGCGCGCGCAGCGCTTGCAGCCCCGCTTCGTCGATGTCGCAGACATGGACCTGGGCGCCAGCCTCGATGAAGGCCGTGGCAATCGCGCGGCCGATGCCGCCGGCGCCGGCCGTGATCAGGACGCGCTGCGTTTGAGATGTCGTCATGGGGTTTTCTTGAATGTGAAGGTGGTGAATTGCCCGGGGCCTGGAGCTTCAGGCGCAGGCTTCGCGGATGAAGTCCGGCACCGGCACCGCCTTGAGCTTGCCGCTCTCGTCACGCACGCAAAATGCGCGCGTCTCGCGCCCTTCGCAGATCAGATCGTCACCGCGCATGATGCGGTGCTGCATGATGAAGACCTTGCCGCGCCATTCCTCGACGCAGGTGTGGATCTCGATGCGCTCGCCGTAGGTGACCGAGGTGTGGAAGCGGGTGTGGATTTCCAGCAGCGGCCCGCCGACGCAACCGGGCAGCTCCTTGATCTCGCGCCAAGGCGGCAGGCCGCAGGCCTGGAAGAAGTGATCCGTGGCGGCGTTCATCCAGCGCGAGAAATTGGGGAAGAATACAATTCCGGCCGGGTCGCAGTCGCCAAAATGGACATCGATGCCGTAGACAATGGTCTTGTTCATGGGAATCCAGCTCTTGCTTCTATAACAAGCATTGTCTCCGGCAGTACGCCGGTGCACAGTCCACGCACCGACACTCGACGTCAGGGTTTTCCCGCAGCAATGGCTGGAGCGACAGCCGGACCGCCTCAATTCAGGAGACAGAGATCGCTCGCCAACAACGCGTTCCCTCGGCATCGCTCAGCATCGACGAGCTGCTGGCGCAATCCCCTTGGTTCACCGAGCTCGACGCCGCGACGCGCAGCCAGGTTCGCGGCGACATCAGCGAGCGCGTGGTCGCCCAGGGCGACTCGCTCGGCCACTGCGGCGAGCGCCAGCACGCCTGGTTCGGTGTCCTCGAAGGACTGATCAAGTGGTCGATTCCCTCGCGCGACGGACGCACCGTGACGCTGGCGGGCCAGTCGGTGGGCAGCTGGTTTGGCGAGGGCACGCTGATCCGCAACGCACCGCGCCAGTCGGACCTGGTGGCGCTGCGCCACAGCCGGGTCGCGCAGCTGCCCTTCGACACCTTCGACTGGCTGCGCCGCCACCAGCCCTCCTTCAACGACTTCCTGCTGCGGCAGATGAACGAGCGCATGCACTGGTTCATGGGCAATCTGGCCGCCTACGGCCTGCACGGCACCGACAGCCGGGTGGCGCTCGCGCTGCTGGGCATGCTGCACCCCTTGCCGAATCCGCGCGGCGAGCGCCACCTGCAGCTGTCGCAGGAAGAACTGGCCAACCTGGCCGCCGTCTCGCGCCAGAGCTGCAACAGCGCCCTGATGCGCTTCAAGGACACCGGCCTGATCCGAAGCGAATACGGCGGCATCGTCGTGCTCGACATGGCCGGGCTGCAGGCGGTGACGCAGTAGACCGGCCTCAATCGTCGGACGAGAAGCCCGAGGCCTTGACGGTGGCGCCCCAGCGGCCGAGCTCGCTCTTGACCAGCTGGGCGAATTCGGCCTGCGGCTCGCCGCCTACTTCGAACGAGAGCTTCTCCAGGCCGTCGGTCAAGGGCTTGGCCTTGAGCGCGGTGCGGATCGCGGCATTGAGCTTGGCGACCACCGGCGCTGGGGTCTTGCTTGGCGCGAAGACGGCGAAGTACTCCTCGGCTGCCACGTCCTTGTAGCCGCTCTCGGCAAAGGTCGGCACGTTGGGCAGGTAGCGCGAGCGCTTGGCGCCGCTGACCGCGAGGATGCGGATCTTGCCGGAGTTGGCGTGCGGCAGCACGTCGGACATCACGTTGACGCCGGACTGGATCTGGCCACCGAGCAGGTCGGCGACCAGCGGCGCGCCGCCCTTGAAGGCGATGTGGTTGAGGTCGGCTCCGGCGGCGCGTCCCAGCATCACGCCGACGAAGTGCGGCGTGGCACCCGCCGCGGCCGAGCCGTAGTTGGCGTCCTTGGGATTGGCCTTGGCCCAGCTGATGTAGTCACCCAAGGTCTTGACGCTGGCCGGCACGGAGGAACTGACGCTCAAGGCGAACGACACGGTGCCCACCGTGCTCACCGGCGTGAAGTCGGCCAGGGTGTCGTAGCCCAGCTTCTTGTAGGCGTGGGGGAAGATGGTCAGGATGGACGCCGGCGTCATCAGGATCTGGCTGCCGTCGGCATCACCGGCCTTGACCGTCTGGGCTGCCAGGCGGCCGCCAGCACCGGGCTTGTTCTCGACGATCACGGTGGGCGCGTAGCTGCCGCGCAGCTGATCGGCCAGCAGGCGCGCGAGCACGTCGGTCGCGCCGCCGGCGGGGAAGCCGACGACGATCTTCAGGGGCTTGTCGATCACGGTCTGCGCCTGGGCCAGCGGAGCACCCAGGGCGGTGATCGAAGCGGCAAGTGCCAGGATATGGCGGCGATTCAGCATGATGTCTCCGGTAGTTGGTTCTGATGCGACCGCATCTTTGCAAACGGGGACCTCGGCGTCTGCCTAAAGGGCGACATTTGGGCTGCGGGTTAACACTGAAACGCGTGACGGCTTCGCGTTTACCCTAGGTTCAACTGTCGGCGGATCGACTGCGGCATGGCGTGCCGCCCGGGATGATGCTTGCACTGACCACGTTTCATTCCACAGGAGTACGCCATGAGCAAGCCCAAAGTCATCGTGACCGTCGCCCCCACCGGCGGCATGGCCAGCAAGAAGATGAACCCGAACCTGCCGACGCAGCCGCAGGAAATCGCCGACGACGTCTACCGCTGCTACAACGCGGGCGCCAGCATGGTGGCCATCCATGCCCGTCGCCCCGACGACCAGGCCACCTGCGACCCGGCCGTCTATTCGCAGATCAACCGTCTGATCCGCGACAAGTGCGACATCATCCTGAACAACTC
>JBDLTM010000275.1:0-3292 GCA_039805805.1 Pseudomonadota bacterium
TGGTACTACGTCGACGGGGACCTGCTGTGAGCCGGCAGACCGTGCAGTTCGATGCCGTGCTGTTCGACTGCGACGGCGTGCTGGTCGACAGCGAGCCGATCACCCAGGGCGTGCTGCGCGACATGCTCGAGGAAGCCGGCTGGGCCATGACGCAGGAGGAATGCATGCGCCTCTTCGTCGGCAAGATGGTGCGCCAGGAGCGCGCGCTGATCGAGCAGCGCACCGGCAGGCCGCTGACCGACGACTGGATGGCCGCCTTCTACGAGCGCCGCAACCAGCGCCTGCGCGCCGAGCTGCAGGCGATCGACGGCGCGCTGGCGGCGGTGCGGTCGGCGCATGCGCATGCGGCGGGCCGCATCGCCTGCGCCTCGGGCGCTGACCGGCTCAAGGTCGAGTTCCAGATCGACATGGCGGGGATGCGGCCTTATTTCGGCGACCGCGTCTTCAGCGGCCACGAGATGCCGCGCAGCAAGCCCGCGCCCGACGTCTACCTGGCGGCGGCCGCCCGCCTGGGCGCCGATCCGGCGCGCTGCCTGGTGATCGAGGACACGCCGACTGGCGTGACCGCTGGCGTCGCCGCCGGGGCCGAGGTCTGGGCCTACTGCCCGCTGCCCGCCGCAGCCGACCGGCTGCGCGAGGCCGGCGCGAGCCGGCTGTTGACCCACATGGCCGAACTGTCCAGGCTGCTGGGCGGTTGAGCCGGCCCTGGCCAGGCGCATCACCTGCCGGGCCAGGCCTTCCATGGGGGTATGAGGGCCGTTGCCGGCAGGCAGTGCTCCATTCAGCCAGAATCCGCCCATGTCCCGTTCAGTCAAGGCTCGCGCCCCGCACAAGCGCCCGTTCATCTCCCTGGCCACGGCCCGCCCCAGGCCGGGCCAGACCGTGCCTTCGCCCTGCGTCGGGGTCTGTCGCCTGTCCGATGACAGCGGACTGTGCGAGGGCTGCTGGCGTACCCTCGAAGAGCTGCGGGACTGGAAGTCCAGCGACGACGAGAGCAAGCTGGCGGTCTGGCGCCTGGTCGAGCAGCGTCAGGTGGCCGCCGGACTGCAGCCCGGTTGAAGCGGCCTCCCGGTCTTTCCCGCATCGGCCTGGCAAGGTCCGGTCTCATGTCGCAAATCGGATAAATTTTGTCGCTGCGTTGCCGTGCGGCTCGGCTTAAACTGCGGGAGACCCACCCGACCATCTCGCAGTGAAGGGAGACCAGCCTTGGATCAGACCGATTCGCCCATCGACCGCGCCGTCGCGGAGCCGATCCGGCCACCGCGACGCCCGCGCGCGACGCCCAAGGGGCGCCAGCCCGGCCCCGCCGAGCGGGCCCGCGTCGGCGAGCTCTGCGCCGGTCTGGAGCCCAGGGTCGACCTGCTGATCGAGCATCTGCACCGCATCCAGGACGCCGATGGCGGCCTGCCCAAGGGCCTGCTGGCCGCGCTGGCCGATCGGCTGCGCCTGAGCCAGGCCGAGGTCCACGAGGTCGCGACCTTCTATCACCACTTCGACGTCGTCGAGGATGACGCCGAGCTGCCGGCCACGACGGTGCGTGTCTGCACCAGCCTGAGCTGTGCCATGGCCGGGGGCGATTCCCTGCTGGCCGGGCTGCGCGAGCGGCTGGCCGGCGAAAAGTCCGTGTGCGTGGTCGAGGCGCCCTGCATCGGCCAGTGCCACCGCGCGCCGGCCGCCTGCGCCGGGCAGCGGCAGCTGCCGCAAGCGAGCGTCGAGTCGGTCGTCGCAGTGCTGGCCAGCGGCGAGACCGGGCCGCGCCGCCTGCCCGCGAGCGGCGCGACAGAAGCGGTGCAGGACTATGCCCAGCTGCGCCGCCTGCTGTCCGGCGAACTGACGCCCGACGCCGTGCTGGCCGAGCTGCAGGCATCGGGCCTGCGCGGCCTGGGTGGCGCGGGCTTCCCGGCCTGGCGCAAGTGGCAGACCGTGCGCGCCCAGCCCGGCCCGCGCCATCTGGTGGTCAACATCGACGAGGGCGAGGTCGGCACCTTCAAGGACTGGCAGCTGCTCTCGACCCAGCCGCGGCTCGCGCTCGAAGGCCTGCTGATCGCCGCGCTGGTGGTCGGCGCCGAGCAGGCCTGGATCTACCTGCGCGACGAGTACCACGACTGCCGCGCGCTGCTGGCCGACGAGCTCGCCTTGCTGCGCGAGCGCGTCGCCGGCTGGCGCGCCAAATTCCCGCAGGCCCGCTTGCCCGAGATCGAGCTGCGCCGCGGTGCCGGCGCCTATGTCTGCGGCGAGGAATCGGCGCTGATCGAGTCGATCGAGGGCAAGCGCGGCATGCCGCGCCTCAAGCCCCCGATCGTCGCGATCGAAGGCCTGTTCGGCCGCCCGACGCTGGCGCACAACGTCGAGACGCTGTCCTGGCTGCCCCTCGTCCTCGAGCACGGTGGCGCCTGGCTCGCGGGGCAGGGCCGGCATGGACGCAGCGGCCTGCGGCGCTTCAGCGTCTCGGGCCGCGTGAAGAATCCCGGCGTGCACCTGGCGCCGGCCGGCATCACGCTGCGCGAGCTGGTCGACGAATACGCGGGCGGCATGGCGGACGGTCATGAGCTGTACGCCTGGCTGCCGGGCGGCGCATCGGGGGGCATCCTGCCGGCCTCGCTGGCCGATCTGCCGCTCGACTTCGACACCCTGGCCGGGCACGGTGCCTTCGTCGGCTCGATGGCGGTCGTCGTGCTGTCCCGGCAGGATCGCGCGCGTGACGTCGCCGCCGGCCTGATGCGCTTCTTCGAGCATGAGTCCTGCGGCCAGTGCACGCCCTGCCGCGCCGGCACCTCGCAGGCGATCGCGCTGATGAAGCAGCCGGACTGGGACGTCGAGCGGCTGGCCGAGCTCTCGCATGTGATGCGCGACGCCTCGATCTGCGGCCTGGGCCAGGCAGCTCCCAATCCCTTCGATTCGGTGCTGCGCTTCTTCCCGCAGGAGGTGACGCGATGAACGCCACGCTGCATTCCGATGCCGCCATGGCGGTCGATTTCGAGCTCGACGGCCGTGCCGTCAGCGCCCGGCCGGGCGAGACGATCTGGCAGGTCGCGCATCGCGTCGGTGTCGAGATTCCGCACCTGTGCCACCGCGAGGGCCTGGATCCGGTCGGCAACTGCCGCGCCTGCGTGGTCGAGGTCGCGGGCGAGCGCGTGCTGGCTGCCTCCTGCTGCCGCGCGCCGCAGCCCGGCATGGTCGTGCACAGCGACAGCGAGCGCGCCCGCCGTGCCCAGCGCAGCGTGCTCGAGCTGCTCAACGCCGACGCGCCGGCCGGCAATATGCTCAGGCACGACAGCGAGCTCGCGCACTG
>JBDLTM010000276.1:0-3244 GCA_039805805.1 Pseudomonadota bacterium
TCGCACTTCATGATGCCGCCGAAGATGTTGACCAGGATCGCCTTGACCTTGTCGTTCTTGAGCATGATCTTGAACGCCTCGGTGACCTTCTCGGGGGTCGCGCCGCCGCCGACGTCCAGGAAGTTGGCCGGCTCGGCGCCGAACAGCTTGATGGTGTCCATGGTCGACATGGCCAGGCCGGCGCCGTTGACCAGGCAGCCGATGTTGCCGTCCAGGCTGATGTAGGCCAGGTCGAACTTGGAGGCCTCGACTTCAGCCGGATCCTCCTCGTCGAGGTCGCGCAGGGCGACGATCTCGGGGTGGCGGAACAGGGCGTTGCTGTCGAAGTTGAACTTCGCGTCCAGGGCCATCAGGTCGCCCTTGGAGTCGCAGTTCAGCGGGTTGATCTCGACCAGCGAGGCGTCGGTGTCCATGTAGCACTGGTAGAGCTTGGCGAACAGGTCGACTGCCTGGTCGACCGAAGCGCCGCTCAGGCCGATGGCGGCAGCGACCTTCTTCGACTGCTCGGCGGTGATGCCGGTCAGCGGGTCGATCATCTCGGTGATGATCTTCTCGGGGGTGCTGTGAGCGACTTCCTCGATGTCCATGCCGCCTTCGCTGGAGGCGATCAGGGCGACCTTCTGGGTCGCGCGGTCGGTGACCAGCGAGACATAGAGTTCGTTCTTGATGTCGGCGCCGTCCTCGATGTAGAGGCGACGGACCTTCTGGCCTTCGGGGCCGGTCTGGTGGGTCTTGAGCTGCATGCCCAGGATCTCGCCGGCCAGGCGCTGGACGTCGTCGATCGACTTGGCCACCTTCACGCCGCCGCCCTTGCCGCGGCCACCTGCGTGGATCTGGGCCTTGACGACCCACACCGGGCCGCCCAGCTTCTGGGCTGCTTCAACGGCTTCCTGCACGGTGAAAGCGGGGATGCCGCGGGGCACCGGCACGCCGAACTGGCGCAGGATTTCCTTGCCTTGGTACTCGTGAATTTTCATGAATTGCTCTCAGGGGAGTCGGTCAACAAAACATCGGGCAGTGTCTGCTCCTTAACTGACACCAGCCCAACAGTGGCGGCACAAGGCCTGCGATGGAGGACGCAACAAACTCAAATGTATCATGAGGAAATCGGCCGCCGGCTTGCGCAGCCGCGCCCGGCGCCCTGCCGGCGCCGTGCAGGCTGGCCGCATCCCATCAACAGGAGAATATTCATGCACCAGGTTTTCATCGACGGCGAGGCCGGCACCACGGGACTGCAGATCCGCGAGCGGCTCGCGCAGATGCCGGAGATCGCGCTGCTGAGCATCGACCCCGCGCGCCGCAAGGATCCCGCCGCCAAGCGCGAGCTGATGGCTCAGGCCGACCTCGTCATCCTGTGCCTGCACGATGACGCCGCGCGCGAATCGGTCGCGATGGTCGATTCGATCAAGGCCGAGCAGGGCAGGGGCCCCCGCATCATCGACGCCTCGACCGCGCACCGCGTGGCACCGGGCTGGGTCTACGGCTTTCCCGAGCTCTGCGCCGGCCAGGCCGACGCGGTCCGCCACGCCGACCGCGTCGCCAATCCCGGCTGCTACGCGACCGGCGCCATCGCGCTGATCCGGCCGCTGATCGACGCCGGCCTGCTGCCGGCCGACCAGCCGCTGTGCCTGCCCAGCGTGAGCGGCTACACCGGCGGCGGGCGCACCATGATCGAGGCCTACGAGGCCGGCAGCGCGGCGCCGTTCGAGCTCTACGCGCTGGGCCTGGGCCACAAGCATATCCCCGAGATCATGGCCTGCACCGGCCTGCAGCGTCGCCCGATCTTCGTGCCCTCGGTGGGCAACTTCGCGCAGGGCATGCTGGTGCAGCTGCCGCTGCACCTCGACGAGCTGCCCGGCCATGTCACCCTGGCCGACCTGCATGCCGCGCTCGACCAGCACTATGCCGGCAGCCACTGGGTCAACGTCCAGCCCGCGACCGAGGATGGCAAGCTCGACGCCGTCGCGCTGGCCGGCACCAACCACCTGGAGCTGCGCGTGTTCGGCAGCGACGCGCATCGCCACGCGGTGCTGGTCGCGCGGCTGGACAACCTCGGCAAGGGCGCCAGCGGCGCCGCGGTGCAGAACCTGCAGCTGATGCTCGGCATCTGACCCGTCCAGCAGCGGGGCTAAGGGAAAACCCTTATATTTCGCCCCATGAACGAAACCGATCGCCCTGCCTCATCCCGAGCCCTGATCCGCAGGCTCGACGCCGACCATCTGGCGCTGATCGAGCAGCATCTGCTCGCGCTGCCCGAGCGCGACCGCTACCTGCGCTTCGGCTATCCGGCGCAGGACGAGCATGTCCGGCGCTACATCGACAAGCTGGATTTCGCGCGTGACGAGCTGTTCGGCATCTTCGACTCCGAGCTTCAGCTGGTCGCGGTCGCTCACCTGGCCTATGTCGATGCGCCGGGGCGCGAGCACCTGGCCGAGTTCGGCGTCAGCGTCGGCACCGGCCTGCGCGGCCTCGGCTATGGCCAGCAGCTGTTCGAGCGCTGCGTCGTGCATGCGCGCAACCATGGCGTCTCTCGCCTGCACATCCAGGCCCTGAGCGAGAACGCCGCCATGCTGCGCATCGCGCGCAAGGCGGGGGCCTCGGTGGTGCGCGAGGGCTCCGAGAGCGAGGCCTGCCTCGAGCTGCCGCCGGCCGACTTCAGCTCCCAGGTCAGCGAGCTGCTGGCCGAGGGGCTGGCGCGCACCGACTACCACCTCAAGGCCGGCGCCAAGCAGGTGCGCGGCGTGATCGATCTGGTGCAGGAGATCCGCGAAGGCGTGCGCGACGCGCGCGACCAGACCAAGCCCTGAAGTCTCGCTGCTGTCAAATGCTTGGGGTATGCTTGTGAGCTTCGCAACTACCCCGAGTCACAGTGGCTGACCCCCAACCCAGTCCGGTGCCGCATCGCGGCGTGCGCCATGAAGACAAGCGCGGCTTCCTGCAGAAGCTGGCGGAATTCATCCATCCCGGTCCCGATTCCAAGGACGAGCTGATCGAGACCCTGGCCGATGCCGAGGACAACGACATCATCGACGCCGAGGCGCGCGTGATGCTCGAGGGGGTGATCCGGATCGCCGACATGAGCGCCGGCGACGTGATGGTGGCGGCGCCGCGCATGGACGTGCTCGACATCCAGGCGCCCTACGAGGAGCTGCTGAACCAGGTGATCGAGACCGCGCATTCGCGCTTCCCGGTCTTCGAGGGTGAGCGGGAGAACATCATCGGCATCCTGCTGGCCAAGGACCTG
>JBDLTM010000277.1:0-3216 GCA_039805805.1 Pseudomonadota bacterium
TCGACATGGCTGGGGTCCAGCGCGAGTCCGTCGTCACCAGCCTGCGCCAGGTCGACTGGAGCTCGATGCGGGTCAACTTCTTCGCGCTCTACCCGGCCGCCGAGATCGAGGGCGTGCCCAAGACCTTCATCACCGCCTTCCGTGCCCCGGCCCAGCCCGGCTTCGACGCGGCTCTGCTGCGCGAATTCCCCAACGTGACGCTGGTCGACCTGGGCAACACGCTGGCGCAGGTCGAGCAGGTGCTCGGGCAGGTGATACGCGCGGTCGAGGCGCTGTTCGGCTTCACGCTGCTGGCCGGGCTGGTGGTGCTGTTCGCGGCCATAGCCGCCACGCGCGGCGAGCGCGAGCGCGAGTTCGCCGTGCTGCGCGCCCTGGGGGCGCGCTCCAGCCTGCTGCGCCGGGTCCAGCGCGCCGAGCTGCTCGGCGCCGGCCTGCTGTCCGGGCTGCTGGCGTCGGCGGTCGCGGTCGCGGTCGGCTGGGTGCTGGCGCGCCAGGTGTTCGAGCTCGACTGGCGCCCGACGCCCTGGGTGCCGCTGGCCGGCGCGCTGGCTGGTGCCTTGCTGGCGCTGGCCGCTGGCTGGTGGGGCTTGCGCGGCGTGCTGCATACGCCGGTGGCGCAGACGCTGCGCCGCGCGGCTGACTGATCCCGCCCGGGCGGCAGGCGTTTGGCGCTCGCGGTATAAACGCCGCCATGCAACAAGACGACAAGACGGCCGGCCAGCAGCCGATGCGGCAGTACGAGAGCGCATTCCAGTGGATCGGTGGCGAGCCCGCGGTGCAGGCGCTGGTCGATCGCTTCTACGACCTGATGGACCTCGAGCCCGGCTATCGCGAGCTGCGCGCCAGCCACGGCCCGACGCTGGACGATGCGCGCCAGAAGCTGTTCTGGTTCCTGTGCGGCTGGCTCGGCGGTCCCGACCACTACATCAGCCGCTTCGGTCACCCGAGGCTGCGCGCGCGCCACATGCCGTTCAGCATCGGCATCCAGGAGCGAGACCAGTGGGTCGCCTGCATGGACCAGGCGATGGTCGAGACCGGCGTGCCCGAGGGGCTGAAAGTCCAGCTGCAGAAAAGCTTCTTCAACACGGCGGACTGGATGCGGAACCGGGACGTGGTCTGAGGCTCGGCGCCGGAAGGCCGGTGGCTGCAACGGCCGGGCAGGGCGGCAAGCTGCTGCTTTTTAGTTGTATTTGTAATTTGCAACTGATTTTTTATTCGTTCCTGTTTGCAGGGATTCCCCGGATCATGGCGTCCAACGCAACCCGATCCGAAGGAAGACCATCATGCAAGCAAGCCGCCGCTGGCTGTTCAAGGCCATTTCCGCCACCGCTCTGACTGCCTCGCTGGGCCCGGCCCTGGCCCAGGGCAAGGTCGAGCTGCTCAACGTCTCGTACGACCCGACGCGCGAGCTCTACGTCGAGTTCAACGCCGCCTTCGCCAGGCACTGGAAGGCCAAGACCGGCCAGGATGTCACGATCAAGCAGTCGCATGGCGGCTCGGGCAAGCAGGCGAGATCGATCATTGATGGCCTGGACGCCGACGTCGCGACGCTGGCGCTGGCCGGCGACACCGACGCGCTGCACACCAACGGCAAGCTGATCCCGCAGGACTGGCAGAAGCGCCTGCCGCACAACAGTTCGCCTTACAGCTCGACCATCATCCTGGTGGTGCGCGAGGGCAATCCCAAGGGCATCAAGGACTGGGACGACCTGGTCAAGCCCGGCATCAAGGTCATCACGCCCAACCCCAAGACCTCGGGCGGCGCGCGCTGGAACTACCTGGCGGCCTGGGAGTTCGCCAAGCGCAAGTACGGCGGCGAGGACAAGGCGCGCGAATTCGTCAAGAAGCTGTACGAGAACGTGCCCGTGCTCGACACCGGCGCGCGCGGCTCCTCGATCAGCTTCGCCCAGCGCAACCAGGGCGATGTCTTCATCTCGTGGGAGAACGAGGCCTATCTGCTCGAGAAGGAGTTCGGATCCAAGTTCGACGTGGTCTATCCCTCGATCAGCGTGCTGGCCGAGCCGGCCGTGACCGTGGTCGACAAGAACGCCGAAAAGAAGGGAACGCGCAAGGTGGCCGAGGCCTATCTGGACTACCTCTACAGCGAGGAAGGCCAGGAGATCGCCGCCAAGAACTTCTACCGCCCGATCTCGCCCAAGGTACAGGCCAAGTATGCCAAGCAGTTCCCCAAGCTGAACCTGTTCACGATCGACCAGGCCTTCGGCGGCTGGAGCAAGGCGACCCAGGCGCATTTCGCCGACGGCGCGAGCTTCGACCAGATCTACACCAGGAAATAATGAACTTCCAGCAACTCAGATCGGTGCGCGAGGCGGTGCGCTGCGGCTACAACCTGACCGAGGTTGCCGCCGCGCTGCACACCTCGCAGCCCGGAGTGAGCCGCCAGGTGCGCGAGCTCGAGGAGGAGCTTGGCGTCGAGCTGTTCGTGCGCTCGGGCAAGCGCCTGCTGGGCCTGACCAGCGCCGGCCAGGCGCTGCTGCCCATCGTCGAGCGCGTGCTGCTCGACGCCGACAGCCTCAGGCGCGCCGGCCAGGAGTTGCAGGGTCGCGAGGAGGGCCGGCTGTCGATCGCGGCCACGCACTCGCAGGCGCGCTACGCGCTTCCGCACGCGGTGCGCGACTTCCGCCAGCGCTGGCCGCGCGTGACGCTGCACCTGCACCAGGGCAGCCCCAAGCAGGTGGCCGAGATGCTGATCTCGGGCGAGGCCGACATCGGCATCGCGACCGAGGCGCTGGCCGGCTACGACCAGCTCGTGACGCTTCCCTGCTACCGCTGGAGCCACAGCGTCGTGCTGCCGCCCAGCCACCCGCTGCTGGAGCTGGGCCGCGAGCTCACGCTGCAGGACCTGGCCTGCTATCCGATCATCACCTACGAGGTCGGCTACACCGGGCGCTCGCATATCGACGCGGCCTTCGCCGCCGCCGGCCTGCAGCCCGATGTGGTGCTGACCGCGATGGACGCCGACGTGATCAAGACCTATGTCGAGCTCGAGATGGGCGTCGGCATCGTCGCCTCGATCGCGGTCGACGAGGAGCGCGACCGGCATCTGCGCGCGATCGATGCCGGCCACCTGTTCCAGGTCAACGTCACGCGGCTCGGGATGCGGCGCGAGCTCTGGCTGCCGGGCTACGCCTTCGGCTTCATCGAGACCTTCGTGCCGACGCTGACGCGCGACGAGGTGCTCAAGGCCTTCGACGC
>JBDLTM010000278.1:0-3187 GCA_039805805.1 Pseudomonadota bacterium
CGTGCTCGGGCTGTTCGTCTGGCCGCGCATCTGGGCTGACGACTCGGCCTTCCGCCAGCAGCTCGACCGGATCGAGACGGTCAGCGCGCTGCGCGCGACCTCGCGCCTGCCGGCCCCGATCGTCGCGCTCGTGACGCTCACCTTGCTGTCCTGGGCGCTCGAGCTGCCGGTCGAGACGATCGGTTCGCGCTTCGGCGGCATCCCGCAGGGCCTGCCCTCGTTCGGGCTGCCCGACTTCAGCTGGACCAGCGTCAAGCAGCTGGTGACGCCGACGCTCACCATCGCCGCGCTGGGCGCGATCGAGTCGCTGCTGTGCGCGCGCGTGGCCGACCAGATGCGCCCGGGTGCCAAGCATGACCCGAACCAGGAACTGATGGCGCAGGGAGTGGCCAACTTCGCCGTGCCCTTCTTCGGCGGCATGCCGGTGACCGGCACCATCGCGCGCACCGTGACCAATATCCGCGCCGGCGCCAGCTCGCCGGTCGCCGGCATGGTGCATGCGGCGGCACTCGCTTTGGTCGTGCTGCTGGCTGCGCCGCTGGCCAGCCATGTCCCGCTAGCGGTGCTGGCCGGCGTGCTGCTGTTCGTCGCCTGGAACATGGGCGAGTGGCGCGAGTTCGCGCGCCTGCGCCAGTTCAGCCCGCACTACCGGCTGATGCTGGTCTCGACCTTCCTCGTCACCGTCGTGTTCGATCTCACGCTGGCGGTTGAGCTCGGCCTGCTGATGGCCTGCCTGCTGTTCGTCAAGCGCCAGGGCAGCCTGTTCAGCGCCGAGCTGGTCTCACGCACCGACCGGCTGCTGAGCTATCGTCTGTACGGTTCGCTGTTCTTCGGCGCCGTGACCAGGATCGACCCCATCATCGCGACGGTCGAAGCAGGTCCCGAGCAGCTCGACGTGAGTCTGGACGCCAGCAAGCTGGTCGCGCTGGACACCACCGGGATCGACGCGCTCGAGCAACTGGTCGAGGCGCTCGAGCGCAAGGGAGGCCGGCTCGACATGCATCACCTCAACGAGCAGCCACGCGACCTGCTGCGCAGATCGGGGCTGGCGGCCAGGCTGCGCAGCTGCAACTGATGCCCATGTCAGCCCCGGCGGCAGGCGGCTGGGTAAAATCACGTTTTTTAAACTGCGGTGCCATCCTGACATGAGCCTCTTCGCACGCCCCCATTACCAATCCGACGCCACCCAGTTCATCGATTCGCTCAAGTCGGCACGCCCCGAGCTCGAAGCCCAGCAGCGCCAGGGTCGCGCCCTGCTGTGGGAACAGCAGGTCGACGCAGACTGGAACGCCGATGCCGACGAAGGCCGCGTCAAGCAGCAGTCCTACGTCTACCAGACCGAAGCCACGCTGCGCTGATCGCGGGCGCGGGCCTGAATGAGCGACTTGCCCATCCTGGACGACGCCCCACCGGAAAGCCTGGCTGACCTGCCAGCCGAACCGACCGGGCCAATCGATCCGGTGGCCTTCGCGCGCCTGTACGGCGAGCCGCTGTTCGCGCTGCCGCAGGATCTCTACATTCCGCCCGACGCGCTCGAGATCTTCCTGGAGGCTTTCGAAGGCCCGCTCGACCTGCTGCTCTACCTGATCCGCAAGCAGAACTTCAACATCCTCGACATCCCGATGGCCGAGCTGACGCGCCAGTACCTGGGCTATGTCGATCAGGTGCGCGCGCGCAACCTCGAGCTCGCCGGCGAGTACCTTCTGATGGCCGCGATGCTGATCGAGATCAAGTCGCGCATGCTGCTGCCCCAGCGGCAGACTGCTGAAGGCGAGGAAGCCGAGGACCCGCGCGCCGAGCTGGTGCGCCGCCTGCTCGAGTACGAGCAGATCAAGCTCGCCTCGCAACAGCTCGCGGTGCTGCCGCAGCTCGGCCGCGACTTCATGGCGGCCAGCGTCCATGTCGAGCAGACACTGGAAGCCAGGCTGCCCGATGTCGACCCGGACGACCTGGTCCAGGCCTGGCGCGACATCCTGCGCCGCGCCAGGCTGGTGCAGCACCACAGGATCAGCCGCGAGGAATTGTCGGTGCGCGAGCACATGGGTCTGCTGCTGCGCCGGCTGCAGGGCAAGCGCTTCGTCGAGTTCGCCGATCTGTTCGACGTCACGCGCGGCGTGCCCGTGCTGGTCGTGAGCTTCATTGCCATGCTGGAGCTGGCCAAGGAAACGCTGATCGAGATCACCCAGGCGGAGGCCTTCGCCCCCATCTATGTCCGGCTGGCGTACACGCCGGCCTGAAGCCTTTCACCATGAACACCACCCACACCCAGTCCACCGCCCCCACCCGCCGCTTCGACGTCGTCATCGTCGGCAGCGGCCTCGCGGGCCTGAGCACCGCGCTGCTGCTGCCGCAACACCTGAAGGTCGCGATCCTGACCAAGCGCAGCATCGCCGACGGCTCCAGCGGCTGGGCCCAGGGTGGCATCGCCGCCGTGCTGGCCGAGGACGACAGCTTCGAGGCCCATGTGCAGGACACCTTTGTCGCCGGCGCCGGACTGTGCGACCCGGCAGCGACACGCTTCACGGTCGAGCACGCACCCGAGGCCATCGCCTGGCTGCGCGAGATGGGTACCCAGTTCACCCTGCACGAGGGCGAGCTGCATCTCACGCGCGAGGGCGGCCACAGCCACCGCCGTATCGTCCATGCGGCCGACGCCACCGGCGCTGCGGTGCAGCACACGCTGATCGACCGCGTGCGCATGGCGCCCAACGTCCAGGTGTTCGAGTCCCATGTGCTGGCCGACCTGATCCTGAGCGACAAGCATGCCGAAGGCAGCTCGCAAGGCGAGCGCCGATGCCTGGGCGCCTACGCCTTCAACGAGGACACCGACCAGGTCGAGGCCTTCGTCGCGCCGCACACCGTGCTGTGCACCGGCGGCGCCGGCAAGGTCTACCTCTACACCTCCAACCCCGACACCGCGACCGGCGACGGTATCGCGGCGGCCTGGCGCGCCGGCTGCCGGGTCGGCAACATGGAATTCATCCAGTTCCACCCGACCTGCCTGTACCACCCGGACGCCAAGAGCTTCCTGATCAGCGAGGCGGTGCGCGGCGAAGGCGGCCTGCTCAAGTTGCCTGAATCGCTCGGAGGCACCCGCTTCATGCCGGCGCACGATCCGCGCGCCGAACTCGCGCCGCGCGACGTGGTGGCGCGCGCGATCGACTTCGAGATGAAGAAGCACGGTCTG
>JBDLTM010000279.1:0-3183 GCA_039805805.1 Pseudomonadota bacterium
CACCGACTACTCGGGCGACCTGAACATCGACGACAAGATCCTGGCCCGGGTGGTGGACGCCTACCGCCGCATCCGCAACACGCTGCGCTTCCTGCTGGCCAACACGGCCGACTTCGACCCCGCGCAGCACGCCGTGCCGGTGGATGCGATGCTCGAGATCGACCGCTGGGCGCTGGCGCGCGCGGCGCAGGTGCAGGACGAGATCCGCGCCCACTTCGACGTCTACGAGTTCCACCCGGTGGTGGCGAAGCTGCAGGTCTTCTGCTCCGAGGACCTGGGCGCCTTCTACCTCGACGTGCTGAAGGACCGCCTCTACACCACCGCGCCCAAGAGCCTGGCGCGCCGCTCGGCGCAGACCGCGCTGCACCAGATCACGCACGCGATGCTGCGCTGGATGGCGCCGTTCCTATCCTTCACGGCAGAGGAAGCCTGGGCCATCATCGGCCACACGCCGTCGATCTTCACAGAGACCTACCTGCCGCTGGAAACGCCGAACGAGGCGCTGATCGCCAAGTGGAGCCGCGTGCTCGAACTGCGCGGCATCGTCAACAAGGCGATCGAGGAGCGCCGCGTCGCCGGCGAGGTGGGTTCGTCGCTGCAGGCCAACGTCGTGCTCACGCTGGGTGCCGAGGACCTCGCGCTGCTGCAGAGCTTGGGCGAAGACCTGAAGTTCGTCTTCATCGTGTCGCAGGTCGAGCTGGCGGCGGGCGCCGACGTGGCGGTCGAGGTCAAGGCCTCCGGCGCGCAGAAATGCGAGCGCTGCTGGCACTACCGCGACGACGTCGGCCATGACGCCGCCCACCCGGGCATCTGCGGCCGCTGCACCAGCAACCTGCACGGCGCGGGCGAAACCCGCACCGTGGCCTGACGATGGCAGCGCGCCCCTCGGCAGGCCGCCCGCGCAAGGTCTACGCCCAGCCCTCGGGCGGGATCGGCCTGCTGCCCTGGCTGGGCCTGGCGCTGCTGATCCTGCTGGTCGACCAGTTCAGCAAGTTCCTGATCCTGGCCAACTACCTGCACAACGAGGCGACCGTCGTCACCAGCTTCTTCAACCTGGTGCGGGTGCATAACGCGGGCGCGGCGTTCTCCTTCCTGGCCGGCGCCGGCGGCTGGCAACGCTGGTTCTTCACCGCGCTGGGCCTGGGAGCGGCAGGCTTCATCGTCTGGCTGCTGCGCGCGCATGCGGGGCAGCGGCTGTTCTCGTTCTCGCTGTCCTGCATCCTGGGCGGCGCGATCGGCAACGTGATCGACCGCCTGCTGCACGGCTACGTGGTCGACATGCTCGACTTCCACTGGCGCTGGCTGGAGCCGATCTTCCCGGCCGGCCATTTCCCGGCCTTCAACGTCGCCGACATGGCGATCAGCGTCGGCGCGGCCGGACTGATCCTCGACGAGCTGCTGCGGGTGCGGCGCTCGCGCTGAAGCCTACTCTTTCCAATTCACAAGTCCATGAGCCTGCCAAGCACTCCGACCCCCGGCCCGCTGCTGACCGATCCGGTCTCGGGCCTGTCCTACCGCCTGCTGCAGCCGCAGCCGGCCGCGCCGCGCCGCCTGCTCGTGCTGCTGCACGGCGTCGGTGGCAGCGAGACCTCGATGGCCGGACTGCCCCACGGAGTCGACGCCGACACGCTGGTGGTGCTGGCGCGCGGACCGCTGACGCTGGGACCGGAGCAGTTCGCCTGGTTCCAGGTCGCGTTCACGGCCGAGGGGCCGCGCATCGTGCCCGAGCATGCCGAGCACAGCCGCCAGGCGCTGATCCGGCTGCTGGCCGAGCTGCAGCGCGCGCACGGCATCGCGGCGCAGCAGACCGTGGTCGCGGGTTTCAGCCAGGGCGGCATCATGAGCGCGGGCGTGGCGCTGACCGCGCCCGAATCGGTGGCAGGTTTCGGCCTGCTGTCGGGCCGCATCCTGCCCGAGATCGCGCAGCACCTGGCCAGCCGCGAACGGCTGGGCCGACTGCAGGGCCTGGTCGCGCACGGCATCCACGACAACAAGCTTCCGCTGGACTGGGCGCAGCGCGCGCATGCCTGGCTCGACGAGCTCGGCGTGCGTCACGAGCTCAAGCTCTACCCGATCGGCCACAGCGTCAGCGCCGAGATGCAGGCGGATTTCCTGCAGTGGCTCAACGGCCTGGATACTGCTGACCATTGATCGGCACCTGAGCATTCCGCCGCCCATCGGCCTTGGCTGCGGCCAGCCAACATCAATGCCCTCCGACCTGGCCCAGTGCCAGGTTTTTTTGTGCTTGTGCGGGATATGGCGCCAGCAGCTGCATCGAGCCTGCATCGGGAGTTCGGCATCGGCAGGCTGATCGCCCAATTTGTCCTAGACAAAAGTAGATGGAGGCGGTACGATCTTGTCAACTGCCAAGCTCTGCTATACGCGACTTGGCGCCCTCACCTCATCCGGACCCATCGACATGAAGCACACCGCACTGATCACCGGAGCTGCAGGCGGCCTGGGCCAGGCCGTGGCTGAACAGCTCGCGCGCGAGGGTTGGGAGCTGGTCGTCGTCAGCCGCGATGCCGATCGGCTGCATCAGGCGTTTGGCTCGGCACACCGCCAGATCGTCGCTGACTGCTCGACCACCGAGGGCGTCAAGACCGTCTTCGCCAGCCTCAAGGCCGAGCAGGTCCAGCCGACCGCGCTGGCGCACTGCATCGGCAACATCCGCCTGGGCGCCCTGCACCGCATGAGCGAGGCGGACTTCGACCTCTGCCTGCGCGCCAACCTGATCAGCGCCTTCCACACCCTGGCCGGCTTTGTCAGCAGCCTGCGCGCCACCGGCAGCCCGGGCGCGGCGGTGCTGGTCTCGTCGGCCGCGGCACGGATCGGTACCCCGAACCACGAGGCGATCGCTGCCGCCAAGGCTGGCGTCGAAGGCCTGGTGCGCGGCGCCGCCTCGACCTATGCCTCGGCCGGCATCCGCTTCAACGCGGTCGCGCCCGGCATGATGGAGACCCCCGCCACCGCCGGCCTGATCAGCAACGCCACCGCGCGCGAGGCCGCCGCCCGCCAGTACCCCCTGCCGGGGATCGGCACGCCGGCCGAACTGGCTGAGCTGATGTGCTGGCTGCTTTCGGAGCGCGCGGCGCGCGTCACCGGCCAGGTCTGGTCGCTGGACGGCGGCTTCTCGTCCATCCGGCCGCTGGTGAAGTAAGCCCCTCAAGGTCCGAGGCCGGC
>JBDLTM010000280.1:0-3173 GCA_039805805.1 Pseudomonadota bacterium
ATATGACCGTCGCTAAATGTCGTGCCGTGCTGGTGGAGAAGGTGGCGAAAGCGCTTTTTGAAACACCCCCAAAAGGTTTGGAGCGCTGGGAGTTGTGGTGCGATGCTGATCACTTAGTGCGGGAGGAGTATCGAGAATACGCCCGCGCCGCCCTCGCCGTGGCGCTGGAGGAGGCGGCGAAGGTATGTGAGCGCCGTTTCATGGGCGACCTCAACCGCGAGGATATGGAAGCCCGCCGTTGCGCCGCCGCCATCCGCGCGATGATCCCGAAGGAGGACAAGTGAGACATTTCCACCCGTTGAAAGTGCCGGTCAACGTGCATCCGCTGGTGCGCCGGCTGTTTGAAGAGATGAACCGTGAGCAGATCGGCATACTTGATATGTCCAAGCGGTCTGGCGTCAACAAGAACACGCTGAACGATTGGAAAGCCCGCAGCAATCCGCAAATCCAGAACCTGGACGCCTGTTTTGCGGTGCTGGGAATGGAACTAAACGTAAGGGCAAAGCGTGATGACTAGCATTATTGACGAACGCGAGACGACGCACGGGCCGTTCATGACGACCGCTGCGAAAGCCCAACAGATCAAGGACGCCCTGCGCGGCGGCGTCAACTGGGACATGATGGACGATATTCAGCGCGAGGCGCTGGAGATGATCGCCAGCAAGATCGGCCGCATCTTGGCGGGCAACCATGATGAGATTGATCACTGGCGGGACATCGCGGGCTACGCTGAACTGGTGGTGCGCGAACTGGACCGGCTCAACGCTTACATCGCCGGCGGGCGTGATCCCACTCCCCGCCCCGGCGCATGCAGTCCCGCCACGCCTGCTCCTGCTCCGGCGGCATCCGTTTGGCCAATGACGCCAGAAGAAGAGGAACAAGCGGCCGCAAGGCGGCGCGAATGAGGCCCAGCCAGAACGTGGGTCGTTGAGCCACAAGAAAGCCGCCAGCGCCGATGCCGATCAGCAGCACGGCGATGGCGGCGATTTCCAGCCAGTTCACGCCTTGGGCCTGTTCGGGACCACATAGGTCACGACAGCGGTCAGTACCGCACCCAGCACCACGGAAACACTTTCAACGACAGTGGGGCTGGCCCATTCGGTCGAGACGCCGAACATGGCGACGAGCGCCAGCAGCGAGGTCAGGAAGGCAGCGATGGCTTTGTGCGCGGTCATGTCAGTCTCCTATTTCGCCGGGTACTTGGCCCATGGCAGTTGAAAATGCGGCCCGTCCTTGAACGTCTTCCAGTCGCCGCCCCATTCGAGCGGAACTTTTTCTTTCCTTGCGGCGTCTTTCATGGCCTTGGCGAGCTTGGCGTAGAGCGGCCAGTCCCAGCGGGTCTGACCGCGCACCGACACCGCCAGGTCGACGGCGTGCCCGGTCAGGTGACGCGAGCGCAGCGTGCGCGAGGCGCCCTTGGCCTTGAGCAGCTTCTGCTCCTCCAGCGTGCGCAGCCCCTGAGTGACGATGAAACCCGTCTCGGGGTCGGCCCAGTCGGCGGCGCAGCGCCGCACGACGCGCACCAGATCGGGGTGAACGCCACGCAGGCGTTGGTGCGAGGTTGTGTTGAGGATCACGCCTTGTCCGCCTTCTCGTTGATGCGCTCGAACAGGGTGTTCAGCGAACGGTCGACCTGCTGGAACCCGGCACGGATGTCGTTCTTGATGTCCGCCACCGCAGTCTTGAAATCGTCCTTCTGGACATAGTTCAGTGGGATCTTGCGCACATCCTCGTCGATCTTGTCCAGACTGGTATAGATGCGGTTCAAGACATACCCCCCAAAGACGCCGGCCGTGCCGACGGCGAGGTTGAAAAGCACTTGATAATCCACGTCATCACCTCGCCATCGCGTTGCGGTTGTCTTCCGCCATCGTGTTCGGCGCGGTCGTGACCGGCGCGCGTTTCACTATACGGCCAACCGGACCGGATGGACGGCGACCGGGCGCCGGCGCCGATGCCCGGCCGCCGGACCGGCGCATCGCCGTCTCCAGCGCATCCGCCGCCTTGCGGGCGTCCAGAAACTCCAGCGCAATCTCCATCGCCATCTTTTCGTTGATCTTGCCTTCCAGCCGCCGCAGGATCTCGTTGGCGATGGTCGCCACGCGGTCGAGCAGCGGCGGCAGCGAGAACTTGCCCGCAGGCGTCGCCAGCTCCGGCGCCGCCGCGCGGCCCATCTGCGCCAGCTCCTTGACCCGCGCGTCGCGCGACAGGTCCATCAGCACGCGGTCGACGCGGGCCATCTGCGGCGGCGACAGCACCTCCGTCAGCTTCTCGTAGCGCGGAGCGCCGTCCAGCGCCTGCTTGATGGTGCGCGGGGCCTCGCGCACCGCGTTGGCGAACACCGCCGCGCGCTGCGTGCCTTCCGGCACAGGCGCCTCCAGCTTCTCGCGCAGATAGGTGCCGACGTCCATCTGGTTGATCGGCTTCGACCCCTTGCGGAACGCCTCTTGGGCCTCTTTCATCGACGGGATGGCCTCGATGAGGTCGTCCTTGATGTTGGTCAGCTCCTTCTTGATGAAGCGGTTGTCTTCCTTGGCCAGCGCCGACTTGATGCCGTCGAGCGTCGAGGCGATCTCCTTGGCGTCGGTGCGCGGCACCAGCACGGGCTCGCCAGTCTCGTCCAGTTCGCGCTTGACCAGCCCCTTGCGGACGCGGCGCAGTTCCGCCAGCAGCGCTGGGTTGCCGGGGTTGGTGCCGATCAGGCCGTCGATGTAGTCGAGCGTCGGCTGCACGTCCACCACGTCGCCTGCCATTTCGGCCTTGCGGTACAGCGGCTCCGACCGGCGCTCGCGCGCGGCTTCCGCTCGGGCGCGGACCGCCGGCGTCTGTTCAATGGCCTTCAACTCACCGACACGCGCCGCCTCCTGCACGTCCTTGACGCGCAAGGCTTCGGTCGGCTGAAGTTTCGCCGCTTGTTCGCCAACAGCGGCCACACGCGGCAGGCCGACGTCGGCGGTCGCCTGCGCGAAGGTCGGGCGCACGCCGGGCACGACTTCGGCCTCCGGCGCCCGCGCCGCACGCACCAGATCGGCACCGCGGCCTTCCGCAACGTCGAGGTAGAACTTGGTCTTGGGGTCGATGATGTCGCGCATCTTGTTGATGGTGGCCGAGGTCACCTTGCGCGTGGTCTTGGCGCCCGGCACCTTGGCCGGGACCGTGGACAGCGCCACCTG
>JBDLTM010000281.1:0-3145 GCA_039805805.1 Pseudomonadota bacterium
TGGACCGAGTCGAAGTCCAGGTCGGCCGCGTTGACTCCGGTGGCCATCGAGCTGGCGGCGCCGCCGCCCATGCCGATGCGCATGCCGGGGCCGCCGAGCTGGATCAGCAGCGTGCCGGCCGGGAACTCGATCTTCCTGGTCTGGTTGGCGTCGATGCCGCCCAGGCCGCCGGCGATCATGATCGGCTTGTGGTAGCCGCGCTGGAGGCTGTCGACGTCTGAGTCGATGCGCTGCTCGTATTCGCGGAAGTAGCCGACCAGGTTCGGGCGGCCGAACTCGTTGTTGAACGCGGCGCCGCCCAGCGGGCCCTCGGTCATGATCTGAAGCGGCGAAGCGATATGCTCGGGCTTGCCGCCTTCCTGGTCGGACCAGCCGCCCCAGAGCTTGGAGACGGTGAAGCCCGTCATGCCGGCCTTGGGCTTGGAGCCGCGACCGGTCGCACCCTCGTCGCGGATCTCGCCGCCGGCGCCGGTCGAAGCGCCGGGGAAGGGCGAGATCGCGGTCGGATGGTTGTGCGTCTCGACCTTCATCAGCACATGCTGCAGCGCGGCCTCCTTGGTGTAGGCGGGGCTGGCAGCGCCGCCGGCCTTGGCGACGAAGCGCTCGATCGCGTTGCCTTCCATCACCGACGCGTTGTCGGCGTAGGCGATCACGGTGTGCTGCGGCGCGAGCTGGTGCGTGTTGCGGATCATCGCGAACAGGCTCTTGTCCTGCGCCACGCCGTCGATGGTGAACTGCGCGTTGAAGATCTTGTGGCGGCAGTGCTCGCTGTTGGCCTGCGCGAACATCATCAGCTCGACATCGGTCGGGTTTCGGCCCAGGCCGTTGAAGGCCTTCACCAGGTATTCGATCTCGTCGTCGGCCAGCGCCAGACCCCAGGCGGTGTTGGCCTGCTCGAGCGCGGCACGGCCACCGCCCAGGATGTCGACATGCTCCATCGGCGCCGGCTGCAGCTCGGTGAACAGGGCGTTGGCGGCCTCGCGACTGGCGACGGCGCTCTCGGTCATGCGGTCGTGCAGCAGGGACGCGACCTGAGCCAGCTGCTGCTCGCTCAGCGTGGCGCGCGACAGCAGGCCGGACTTGAGCGTGAGACGGTATTCGGTGATGCGCTCGACGCGCTTGACCGCGAAGCCGCAGTTGTGCGCGATGTCGGTCGCCTTCGAGGCCCAGGGCGAGACGGTGCCGATGCGCGGCGTCACCACGACCAGCACGCCCTCGCGCTCGCCTTCGTAGGGCTCGCCATAAGTCAGCAGCGCCTGCCACTGGGCGAGTTGCTCGGCAGAGAGCGGCTCGAGCGTGTCGACCAGGTGGACGAAGCGGGCCGAGATGCCGACGATCTTGTCGCTGACGGCTTGCAGGCGGGGCAGGAGTTGCTGGGCGCGGAAGTTGCCGAGGGCGTCGCCGCCCTCGATCGGGGTGATGTACTGGGTCACGTGGTGGCCTGGAGTAGGGAAAAGACCCGCAATTTTACCGCCCTCACAGGATAGGCCGCAATTCGAGCGCCGCCTCGCGCAGCAAGGGCAGCAACTCGCGCTGAATCGCCCCCTTGGCCAGGCGCGAAGTGTTGATCACGGCGTTGAGCGCGCCGACTGTCCTGCCCTCCAGATCGCGCAGCGGAACCGCGAGCGCGTGGACGCCGAGCTCATGCTCCTCGCTGGCGATGCAGTAGTCTTGCTGCCTGACCTGGGTGAGCAAGGCCGTCAGGGCCGAGGGATCGGTGACCGTGTGGGCGGTCAGGCGGGCCAGTGCGCGCCCCCCGAGCCAGTGATCGAGCTCGGATGGTGCCAGTGCAGCCAGCAGAACCCGGCCGGTCGAGGTCGCGTGCGCTGGCAGGCGGGCGCCCAGGTGCAGGCCATAGGCCAGCAGCCTCGGGCCAGGGGCGCCGCCCAGGCCGCCGGCCAGCGAAGCGCCCTTCCAGTCCGCTCCGCTGGGCTGGGTCGAGACGCTGCGCGCCACGATCACGCTCGCGTCCCCCTCCAGCACCGCGACAGAGAAAGCGTCACGGGTCTGGGCGGCGAGCCGGTTGAGCGTGGGCTGGCTCACGCGCGGCAGCCTGGCGCTGGCCAGATAGCTGCCGGAGAAGCGCAGCACCTTGGCCGAGAGCCAGAAATGGCGGCCATCGGTCTCGAGATAGCCGAGGTGCGCCAGCGTGAGCAGGTGCCGGCGTGCCGCGGCCCTCGTGATGCCGGCGCGCTGGGCCGCCTGGCTGGCGTTGAGCCGCTGGCGTTCGGTGTCGAAGCTCTCGAGCACGGCCATTCCCTTGGCCATGCCCTCGATAAAATCGGCGTGAGCAATCGTCATGAGAGGGTCCAGTGATTTACATTGCGCGATGATCGCGCATTCGATCCGATGATCGCACAAACCCGTCATCCGGTGGCTATGGCAACGGGTGGAATCCCGGGAAACTCCCGCCATTGCGATTCACCCAGAACGGAGACATAACTCATGCGCACCCAAGTTGCCATCATCGGCGCAGGCCCTTCTGGCCTGCTGCTCGGCCAGCTGCTCGCCAAGGCCGGCATAGACGCCATCATCCTCGAGCGCCAGAGTGGCGACTACGTGCTGGGCCGCATCCGCGCTGGCGTGCTGGAGCAGGTCACGATCGACCTGATGGAGGAGGCCGGGGTCAGCGCGCGCATGCACAGGGAAGGCCTGGTGCACGAGGGCTTCGACATGCTCTACCAGGGCCAGCGCAAGCGCGTCGACCTGGCCAAGTGGACTGGCGGCAAGAAGGTCATGGTCTACGGCCAGACCGAGGTCACGCGCGACCTGATGGACGCTCGAGCCGCCGCCGGCCTGACCACCGTCTACGAGGCGCACAACGTCCAGGTGCACGACTTCGACTCCAAGAACCCGCGCGTCACCTACGAGAAGGACGGGAAAAGCCACGAGATCCAGTGCGACTTCATCGCCGGCTGCGACGGCTTCCATGGCGTCTGCCGCGCCAGCGTGCCGCGCAGTGCGATCAGGGAATACGAGAAGGTCTATCCCTTCGGCTGGCTCGGCCTGCTGTCGGACACCCCACCGGTGCACCACGAGCTGATCTACGCCAACAGCGAGCGCGGCTTCGCGCTGTGCTCGCAGCGCAGCCACACCCGCAGCCGCTACTACCTGCAGGTGCCGCTGACCGACAAGGTCGAGGACT
>JBDLTM010000282.1:0-3140 GCA_039805805.1 Pseudomonadota bacterium
CCTCTTCGGGCTCAGCGCCCTCTGCGCGGTCAGCACCTGGGCCGCCGAGGCCTCGGCTTTCGACGCCTGGTTGCCCGGCTCGGCCCAGGTGGCACCGGTGTTGCAGGCCAGTCCCGCGATCCAGGCTGCGCGCGCGCAGCAGGAGGCGCGGCAGCAGCGTGCACGCGGCGTCGAGGCCGGCAGCGCCGAATGGACGGTCCGTCTGAACCAGCAGCAACGCCGCGCGCAAGACCCGAGCACGCAGCGCTTTGCCGAAACCACGCTCGCGCTCGAGCGCCCGCTGCGCCTGTGGGGCAAGGCCGATCTGGACGCGCAACTGGCCACGCAAGACCGCGAGATCGCGCGCATTGGCCTGGCCGATGCCATGCACGAGACCAGCCGCCAGCTCTTGCAGCAATGGTTCGGTGCCCTGCGGGCAAAGCTCGAGGTGGACAACGCCGCGCGCGAGCTCGAGCTGGCCGCCACGCTGCAGCGCCAGGCCCAGGTGCGTTTGCGCCAGGGCGACATCTCGCGCCTGGACGCGGGCCTGGCCGATGCCGAGTGGCAGCGCGCCCAGGCGGCGGCGGCCTTGGCCCAGGTGCAGCAGGCCAGCGCGCTGGCGCAGTTGCAGCGTCTGTACCCGGGCCTGCCCACACCGCGCTGGCCCGAACGGGCCACGCCCAAGCCCGTTGGCGATGCCGCGTTCGCGCCCGCGCTGCAGGACTTTTTGCAACACCAGCACGAGCTCAACCTGCTCAAGTCCGAGGTGCAGCGCCAGCAGCTGCTGGCCGATCGGCTCGAGCGCGATCGCCGGCCAGACCCCACGGTCGGCCTGTATGGCGCGCGCGAACGTGCCGGGGCCGAGCAGCTGCTGGGCGTGACGCTGGCGCTGCCGCTGTCGGGCGTGTACCGCGACAGCCTGGCCCTGAGCGCACGCGCCGAGGCCGAGTCGGGCCGCCAGCGCGTGCAGCTGCGCCAGCAGCAGCTGAGCGCCGACTTCGAATCGCGCTGGCGCCAGGTCGAGCAGCAAGCGCTGGCACTGCAGGCCTTGCGCCAGGCGGCGGCCACGCAGCGCGAAGCCGCCGACAAATCCTTCAAGGCCTACAGCCTGGGCGAGCACAGCATGACCGAGCTGATCCAGAACCGGCGCCTGGCCAAAGAACAGCAACTGGCCAGCGACCGGCTGCTGCTCGAACTGGTGCAGGCCCAGGCGCTGATCGCGCTGGACCGGCACCAGCTGTGGGACCTGGATGACTGAGTGAGCGCGGCGGGCGGGGAACACTGGCGGCCTTCGCGTTCGCCTGGAGCCCCGCCCCGATGAAAGCCCGCCCCCTGCTGTTCCACGACGCCGCGCGCGACAAAATCCGCCGCGGTGTGGATGCGCTGGCCGAAGCGGTCAAGGTGACCATGGGCCCGCGCGGCCGCACGGTGATCCTGGACCGCGAATTCGGCCCGCCGCAGATCGTCAACTCGGGCGTGCTGGTGGCCAAGGCGATCGAGCTCGAAGACCCCTTCGAGAACATGGGCGCGCACCTGCTGCGCGAGGTGGCCGCACGCACCAGCGAGATGGCCGGTGACGGCACCACCACCGCCACCGTGCTGGCGGCCGGCATGATCCACGAGGGCCTGCGCTACCTGGCCGGCGGCATGAACCCGATGGACCTCAAGCGCGGCATCGAGCGCGCCATCGAGGCCGTGGTCACCGAACTGCAGCGCATGGCCCAGCCCTGCGCCACGCGCCAGGACGTGGCCCATGTGGCCGCGATCTCGGCCAACAACGACGCTTCGATCGGTGACCTGCTGGCCAGCGCCATCGACAAGGTCGGGCGCGAAGGCGCGATCTCGATCGAGGACGGCTCGGGCCTGGTCAGCGTGCTCGAGGTGGTCGAGGGCCTGCAGTTTGGCAACGGCTACCTGTCCTCGTACTTCATCAACAACACCGAACGCCAGAGCGCGGTGCTCGAAGACGCGCTGGTGCTGCTGGTCGACGGCCGCCTGGCCTCGCTGGCCGAACTGCTGCCGCTGCTGGAGCAGGTGGTCAAGGCCGCGCAGCCGCTGTTGGTGATCGCCGAAGAGGTCGACAACGACACCCTGGCCGCGCTGGTGATCAACCACCTGCGCGGCTCGATCAAGGCCTGTGCGGTCAAGGCGCCGGGCTTTGGCGCCCACCGCAAAGCCTTGCTGCAAGACATGGCGGTGCTCACCGGCGCCCAGCCGGTGAGCGAGGAACTCGGGCGCAGCCTGGCCAAGCTGACCGTGGCCGATCTGGGCCGCGCCAAGCGCGTCGAAGTCGGCAAGGACAGCACCACGCTGATCGGCGGCGCCGGCGACAAGGCCGCGATCGCCGCGCGCATCCAGGCCATCCAGCAAGAGCGCGAGCACGCCAGCAGCGACTACGAGCGCGGCAAGCTCGACGAGCGCATCGCCAAGCTCTCGGGCGGCGTGGCCCTGATCAAAGTGGGGGCCAGCACCGAAACCGAACTCAAGGAACGCAAGGTGCGCGTCGAAGATGCGCTGCACGCCACACGCGCCGCCGTCGAAGAAGGCATCGTGCCCGGCGGCGGCGTCGCGCTGCTGCGCGCACGCCGCGTGCTCGATGCGCTGCACGCCGACACGCTCGACGAGAGCTCGGGCATCCGCCTGGTGCAGCGCGCGCTCGAGGAACCGCTGCGCCGCATCGTCAGCAACGCCGGCATCGAAGCCTCGGTGGTGGCCGAAAAGATCGACGCCGCCAGCGACAGCGCCTACGGCTACAACGCCGCCCACCGCCGCTACGGCAACCTGCTGCAGATGGGCGTGATGGACCCGGCCAAAGTCACGCGGCTGGCGCTGCAAAACGCGGCCTCGATCGCCGCGCTGGTGCTGACCACCGATTGCATGATCGCCCTGCCCGCGCCCGAGCGGCCGCAGCCGGGCGTGGCCGAGCCCTTCGCGGGCGGCGAGGGATTGTGATGGCCGCACAAGCCGACAGCCCCAGCGGTGCACGCGTGCACCATGCCGACGAAAGTGCCCTGCCCCCCGAGGCGCCACGGCCGCCGGACCTGGCGCCCCAGGCGCTGTGCGAGCAAGTCTTGCAGCAGCGCTACCTGCAGCCGGGCGAACGCCACGCGGACGATCTGTGGGAGCGCGTGGCCATGGCCCTGGCGAAGGCGGAACCGGTG
>JBDLTM010000283.1:0-3125 GCA_039805805.1 Pseudomonadota bacterium
CCGTCGCGCGCAGGCACCTCGCATTCATGGAACACCAAGGTGCGCAGGACTTCACGCACATCGTCCGCCAGCGCCGGGTATTCGAGTTCGGTCACCAGGTCGGTGACCGGCCGGCCGGCATCGCCCGGGATCAGCTTGATGATGCTGGTGGTCTGATGGGTGAATCGCCTCACCCTGAGCTCGTCGTCCAGGAACAGGGCCGCAATCGCCGTGCTGTTGAGCAGATTGTTCATGTCATCGTTGACCTGCGACAGCGCTTCCACCTTGGATTGCAGCTCGTCGTTGACCGTCTGCAGTTCCTCGTTCATCGACTGCATTTCTTCCTTCGAGGTGGTCAGTTCCTCGTTGATGCTCTGCAGCTCTTCGTTGGCCGACATGAGCTCCTGCTGGGAGCCCTGCATTTGAGCCCGCGTCAGGTGCAGTTCGTCCCGGCAATGCCTGAGCTCGTCTGCCATCGCATCGATCCTGTGATCTGCGCTGCCTGAGTCCGGGTCTTCTTTGCGGGCATCAGGCTTCCCGCCGGAATGCGCCAGGACGATCAGCATCATGCCCCTGAGGGCTTCGGGCTCGTCCAGCGGTCGCACCGTCAGGTCGACGAACTGGGGGCCAGCCTCGGTGCCGACGGCGACCGACTTGAGCCTGACATCGGTCCTGTCGCGCGCCGCCCTGGCAAACGCAGCGCTCAACTCGCCTCCCAGCCCTTCGCGCGCCATCGCGAAGACGTTGAGATTGGCCTTGCCTGCGGCAGGCTCGAGATACTTGCCCGTCCTGCCGCTGATGTAGACGATATCGCCCTGCTCATTGGTCAGCAGCGCAGGGGGGCAGAAATGCTGCAGCAGCATGGCGTCGACCAGCGTCTGCAGGCTGGGGGCCTGGTCGGGCATCGTGAATGGGGTCATTTTCTGAATCTGGCCCAACCTGTTGCCGGGCGCGATGGTGTGGAAGCTGGCCAGTTCCGTGCTCGCTGTCTGCACGCGCCGCTGGAAGATGCGGGTGCGCCCGGGCTGGGTGGAGAAGAGCAAATCGGCATCGCCAGCGGTCTCGGCGCTCCCCAGCACCAGCATGCCACCGGGCTTGAGGCTGTAGTGGAGCAGCCGCAGCAGACTTCTTTGCAGCTCGGGCTCGAGGTAGATCAGCAGGTTGCGGCAGCTCAGCAGGTCGAGCCGGGTGAACGGCGGGTCCATGACCAGGTTGTGCGGCGCGAACACGACCATGTCGCGGATCACGGAGCTGACCCGAAAGCCATTGCCCTTGGGAATGAAATAGCGCTGCAGCCTTTCCATTCCGACGTCCTCGATGATGTTGGCCGGGTAGAAGCCGGCTCTCGCCTTGTCGATGGCCGCGGCGTCGAGATCGGTGGCGAAGATCTGCAGCTTGGGTCGTGACCCAAGCCCCGCTTGCTGCATGGCCTCGTCAAAGACCATGGCCAGCGAGTAAGCCTCCTCTCCGGTCGAGCATGCTGCGACCCAGGCCCGCAGGACTGGCGTGCCGGTTTGACGGGCCAGCAGGGCCGGGATGACCTCGGTCTTGAGCTGATGCCACAGTTCGGGATCGCGGAAGAAGCGGGTCACGCCAATCAGCAGCTCCTTGAACAGCAGGTCGATCTCCTGCGGGTTCTCGCGCAGATGGCTGACATAGCGGTCCAGGCGGTCCAGTTGCAGCAAGCCCAGGCGGCGTTCTATCCTGCGCCAGAGGCTGTTCTTCTTGTACAGCGAGAAGTCATGGCCGGTGCGCGCACGCAGCAGCAGGACGACTGTGTCCAGACTGCTCCCATCCGACGGCGCAGCGGCAACACCAGCCGCTTCGCCCGAAGCCTTCGGCTGCCTCAGCCAGGCGATCAGGCTCCGGGGAAGTTCACTTGCCGGTGCGACGAAGTCGGCCTGTACTTCACCCAGGGCGCTGCGAGGCATGCTGTCAAACCTGGCCTGATCCGGGCTTTGCACGAAGGTCGTCCCGCCTCGCTCCTTGATCGCGCGCAGCCCCAGGGCGCCGTCGGAACCCATTCCCGAGAGAACCACCCCGATGCTGCGCGGCCCCTGCTGCTCGGCCAGCGAGCGCAGGAAGAAGTCGATCGGCAGATGCAGTCCGCTTGGCGCAGTCGGCGCGAGCAGGAACAGCCTGTCATGCCGGACCGACAGATCCTGGTGGGGCGGGTTCACATGAACGCGGCCGGGTGCAAGCTCCATGCCGTCAACGATCTGGACGACTGGCATTGGGGTGGCGCGTTGCAGCAGCTCGACCAGGAGTCCCTTGTCCTGTGGCGACAGATGCTGGACCACGACGAAGGCGATCCCGCAATCGGCTGGCGTGTGGCGAAAGAACTGCTCGAGCGCCTCCAGGCCGCCAGCGGAAGCGCCTATTCCGACGACGGGGAAGTCCCGCCCGGATCGCTCAGTCCAGGTCCTGGCGACCTGTTCGTGAGCCTGCGATGCTGGTCGGCCGATCCGGTTTCTCATTCTGCTAGGTCGTTGATGGGGTGAGGGGATTTTGCCCAGTCATTGGCGGGCGTGGGGATGTTTCCGGTTTGTCGGCTCATTTTCGCCAGGAGTTGTCTCGGTCATGCAATCGATGGACGAGTTCAGCCGGATGGCGGTCGCCATGCCTGCCGTACTGTGTGCCGAATACCTGCTGCACCGCCACATTCCATGCCGGATAATCATCGCTTTTCGATCACCCGGTTCCCGTGCGTCTCCACACCATCAAGCTCTCGGGCTTCAAGTCCTTTGCCGAGCCCACCACCTTCAACCTGCCCGGCCAGCTGGTCGGCGTGGTGGGCCCGAACGGCTGCGGCAAGTCCAACATCATGGATGCGGTGCGCTGGGTGCTGGGCGAGTCCAAGGCCAGCGAGCTGCGCGGCGAGTCGATGCAGGACGTCATCTTCAACGGCACCACGCAGCGCAAGCCGGCCAGCCGCTCCAGCGTCGAGCTGGTCTTCGACAACGCCGACCACCGTGCCGGCGGCCAGTGGAACCAGTACGCCGAGATCGCGGTCCGACGCGTGCTCACGCGCGACGGCAACAGCAGCTACTACATCAACGGCCAGCCGGTGCGTCGGCGCGACGTGCAGGACGTCTTCCTGGGCACCGGCCTCGGGCCGCGAGCCTACGCCATCATCGGCCAGGGCA
>JBDLTM010000284.1:0-3124 GCA_039805805.1 Pseudomonadota bacterium
CTGCTGCAGGCGCTGGAAGAAGTCGCGCCTGAGGTAGGGCAGGTTGCCATGCTCGAGGTAGGTGCGCTCGTAGCAGCGGTAGAAGAAGTCCCAGTCCTCGCTCGTGATGTCGGCGCCGCGCCGCCACTCGAAGCTGACCCCGGCCTCGGCCACCTTGCGCCGCTCCTGCCGGATCTTCTTGCGCTTGTCCTGCCTGAGCGTGGCCAGGAAGGCTTCGAAGTCCGGGAAGCCGGCGTTTTGCCAGTGGAACTGGACGGTCTGGCGCAGCAGCAGGCCGGCCTGGCGGCAGGCCTCGATGTCCTGCGGAGAGCCGAACAGCAGGTGCAGCGACGACAGCCCCAGCTGCTCGCAGTGCTTGACCAGCGCCGCCACCAGGGCCGCGCGGGCCTGGTCGTCGACTGCCAGCAGCCGCGGACCCGGCACCGGCGTGAACGGCACCGCCACCACGGCCTTCGGGTAGTAGGTCAGGCCGTGGCGCTCGTAGGCCTCGGCCCAGGCCCAGTCGAACACGTATTCGCCGCGCGAGTGGGTCTTCAGGTAGAGCGGTGCGGCCGCCTGCAGCTCATTCCCGCGCCAGAGCGTGATCCACTGCGGCGTCCAGCCGCTGGCGGGCACGGCGCTGCCGCTGCCGTGCAGGGCCGCCAGGTACTCGTGCCGCATGAAGGGGCCGGAGGCCCCGCCGGGCTGGCGCTCGAGCAGCCGGTTCCAGGCCGGCGCGTCGATCAGGTCCGGCTGATCGAACACCCGGGTGACATAATCGCCGCCAAAGTTCACGTTTCCCATCCAGCGTATCTCCATGACTCTCCAGATCTGCGTCGCACAGCTCAACTACGTCGTCGGTGACCTGGCCGGCAATGCCCAGAGGATCATCGACGCGGCGCGCCAGGCCCATGCTGCTGGTGCCCGCCTGCTGCTGACGCCCGAGCTTGCGCTGTGCGGCTATGCGGCCGAGGACCTCTATCTTCGTCCGGCCTTCATCGCCGCCTGCGATGATGCCCTGCAAACCGTCGCCCGCGAGACAGCGGGGCTTTGTGGCCTGACGCTGGTGGTCGGCCATCCGGCCGCGCTCGAGACCGATGCACAGCGCAGCCGCAGCGTGCACCGCGCGCCCTGCCGCAACGCCGCCAGCGTGATCCGCGACGGCCAGGTCACGCAGCGCTACGCCAAGCGCGAGCTGCCCAACTACCAGGTGTTCGACGAGCGACGCTACTTCGTGCCGGGCGACGCGCCCTGCGTGCTCGACGTCGACGACGGCCATGGCGGCAGCGTCAAGGTCGGCCTGCTGATCTGCGAGGATGCCTGGTTCGAGGCGCCCGCCGCCGATGCCAAGGCGGCCGGCGCCGAGCTGCTCGCTGTCATCAACGCATCGCCCTTCCACGCCGGCAAGGGCGACGAGCGCGAGCAGGCGATGCGGCTGCGCGTGCTGGCCACCGGACTCCCGCTGGTCTACGCCCACCTGGTCGGCGGCCAGGACGAGATCGTCTTCGAGGGTCGCAGCTTCGCGCTCGACCGCGACGGCGCGCTGGCCGCGCGCGCGCCGAGCTTTGCCGAGGACCTGTTCGCCATCCACCTGCAGTCACCGGCCGAGGCCGCTGCCGGTCCCTCTCACTTCGGCCTCACCGGGCCGATCGCGCCCGAGGCCTCGCTCGAGGCCGATCTCTGGCATGCGCTGGTGCTGGGCGTGCGCGACTATGTCGGCAAGAACGGATTCCCCGGCGCGCTGCTGGGCCTGTCGGGCGGCATCGACTCCGCGCTGGTGCTGGCGATCGCGGTCGACGCGCTGGGCGCCGACAAGGTGCGCGCGGTCATGATGCCCAGCCCCTACACGGCCGACATCTCCTGGATCGATGCGCGCGAGATGGCCGCGCGCCTGCGCGTACGCTACGACGAGATCTCGATCAGGCCCGAGTTCGAGTCCTTCCTGGGATCGCTCGAGCCCCTGTTCGAGGGGCGTCCCTTCGACACCACCGAGGAGAACATCCAGGCCCGCATCCGCGGCACGATGCTGATGGCGCTCTCCAACAAGTTCGGCTCCATCGTGCTGACCACCGGCAACAAGAGCGAGATGGCCACCGGCTATTGCACGCTCTACGGCGACATGGCCGGCGGCTTCGCGGTGATCAAGGACGTGGTCAAGACCATGGTGTTCAGGCTCGCCTGGTGGCGCAACGCCAACGACCCCTACGGCACCGGCGCCAACCCGATCCCCGAGCGCATCATCACCCGTCCGCCAAGCGCCGAGCTGCGCCCCGACCAGAAGGACCAGGACAGCCTGCCGCCCTACGAGGTGCTCGACGCCATCGTCGAGCGCTATATGGAGGAGGACCAGTCGCCGGCCGAGATCGTCGCCGCCGGCTATCCGCAGGCCGCGGTCGACCAGGTGGTGCGACTGATCCGCTTCAACGAGTACAAGCGCCGCCAGTCGCCGGTCGGCATCCGCGTCACGCACCGCAGCTTCGGCAAGGACTGGCGCTATCCCAATACCAACCGCTACCGCGCCTGAGCCGGCGGCAGGGCGTGATACAGTTTTGACTGGATATCTGCAACCATCACCGGAGCCCCATTCATGAAGCAAATCACAGCCGTCATCAAACCCTTCAAGCTCGAGGAAGTGCGCGAGGCGCTGGCCGAGCAGGGCGTGACGGGGCTGACCGTGACCGAGGTCAAGGGCTTTGGCCGCCAGAAGGGCCATACCGAGCTCTACCGCGGCGCCGAATACGTGGTCGACTTCCTGCCCAAGGTGCGCATCGAGCTGGTGGTCAAGACCGACGACGTCGAGCGCTGCGTCGACGCCATCATCCGCGCCGCTCGCACCGGCAAGATCGGTGACGGCAAGATCTTCGTCACCCCGGTCGAGCGCGTGATCCGCATCCGCACCGGCGAGCAGGACGAATCAGCGGTCTGACAACTGCGGTCCGATCGTCCCGGCAGCGGGCCCGCCATGGCCCGCGCGGGTTCAGATCTGGTCCAGGATGGTTGGCAACCCCGGCCGAGCGGCCTGCGCCAGCCTGGGCAGCAGATCGGCGGCCGTGGTGCCGACCTGCAGCAGGTCCATCTGCCACTCGCCGACGAAGCCCTCGCTCACTGTCTTGCCCAGGAAGCTCAGCAGCCCGTCGTAGTAGCC
>JBDLTM010000285.1:0-3122 GCA_039805805.1 Pseudomonadota bacterium
CAAGCCCTACCACGGCGACAACGGTTCCGGCATGCACGTCCACCAGTCGATCTGGAAGGACGGCAAGAACCTGTTCGCCGGCAACGGCTACGCCGGCCTGAGCGATACCGCCCTGTACTACATCGGCGGCATCATCAAGCACGCCCGTGCCCTGAACGCGATCACCAACCCGGGTACCAACTCGTACAAGCGCCTGGTGCCGCACTTCGAGGCTCCGGTCAAGCTGGCCTACTCGGCCAAGAACCGCTCGGCTTCGATCCGCATCCCGAACGTCGCATCCGACAAGGCCCGCCGCGTCGAGGCCCGCTTCCCGGATCCGCTGATGAACCCCTACCTGGGCTTCGCCGCGCTGCTGATGGCCGGTCTGGACGGCATCGAGAACAAGATCCATCCGGGCGAAGCTGCCACCAAGGATCTGTACCATCTGCCGCCGGAAGAGGACAAGCTGGTCCCGACCGTCTGCCACAGCCTGGACCAGGCCCTGGAAGCCCTCGACGCCGATCGTGCCTTCCTGACCAAGGGCGGCGTGTTCACCGACTCGTGGATCGACGCCTACATCGAGCTCAAGATGACCGAAGTCACCCGCGCCCGCGTGGAAGTGTCGCCGGTCGAGTTCGACATGTACTACAGCCTGTGATCAAGCATCGCAGCATGTAAGAAAGGGACGGCTTGCCGTCCCTTTTTTTCGCCCGCTGTCCGGCCCCGGAGGCTGCGGCCGGGCGGCGCTTGCGCCATACTCTGAGCCCAGAGGAGGGAGGGCGGCCGGATCCGCCCCGCTATCAGCCATGCTCGAAACCCGAAACATCCCGACCGCGCTGGCCCTGCTGGCGGCGCTGGCCTGGCCTGCCGCCCAGGCGCAGGACAAGATCTGGCGCTGCGGCAACGAATACACCAACCAGCCCGGCGATGCCAGGGCGCGCGGCTGCAAGCCGGTCGAGGGCGGCAACCTGACCGTGATCGAGGGGCTCAAGCCCCAGCCCGGCGCCAAGCCGGCTGCAGCTTCGACGCGCGCCAGTGGCGCGGCGGCCCGCAGCGACGCCGAGCGCGTCGACGGTGCCGAGCAGCGCGCGCGCGATTCCGATGCGCGCGCCATCCTGGAGGCCGAACTGCGCAAGGCCGAGTCGCGCCTGGCCGATCTGAGGCAGGAATACCGCGACGGCAATCCCGAGCAGCGTCCCGAGGAACTGCGCAACCCGCCCCTGTACCAGCAACGCGCGGCCGCGCTCAAGGAGCAGGTCGCCCGCGCCGAGGCCGATGTGGCCGCGATCCGGCGCGAGCTCGCGCGTCTTTCGCCCGATAGGAAATGATGCCCGGCAAGTCCCGCAGCACCCACACCGTGCCCGAGTCACGCTACCAGGCGCTCGATCTGCTCGCCACCCTGGTTGCCGTCGTCGACGGCCAGGGCGCGGTGCTCTGGTCGAACGCGGCGCTGGAGGACCTGCTCGGCATGTCGCGCCGCACCATCACCGGCGTGCCGCTGGGCGAATGGCTGGCGGCGCCCGAGCTGCTGCAGAACGCGCTGGCCAGCGCCGGCGGAAATGAATACGCCCTGATCCGCTACGACGACCTGCTGCGCCGGCCGGGCCAGGAGCCGATGCACATGCACCTGCTGGTGGCGCCGGCCGACGAGAGCGGCCGCTTCCTGGTCGAGCTGCTGCCGCTGGAGCAGCAGGCCAGGCTGGAGCGCGAGCAGCGCCTGCTCGAGCAGGCGCAGGCCAACAAGGAGCTGATCCGCAACCTGGCGCACGAGATCAAGAATCCGCTCGGCGGCATCCGCGGCGCGGCGCAGCTGCTGCAGATGGAGCTGGAGTCGCGCGAACTGACCGAATACGCCCAGGTCATCATCCACGAGGCCGACCGGCTGCAGACCCTGGTCGACCGCTTGCTGGCGCCGCACCGGCGCGCGCGCGTGGTCAGCGACGTCAACATCCACGAGGTCTGCGAGCGCGTGCGGTCTCTGGTGCTGGCCGAGTTCCCGCGCGGTCTCGAGGTGGTGCGCGACTACGACACCTCGATCCCGGAGTTCCGCGGCGACCGCGAGCAGCTGATCCAGGCCCTGCTCAACATCGTCCACAACGCCGCGCAGGCCCTGACCGAGCGCATCGCGCAGGGCGATGCCGAGATCGTGCTGCGCACCCGGGTCGCGCGCCAGATCACTTTCGGTCGCCAGCGCTACAGGCTGGCACTGGAATTGCATGTGATCGACAACGGGCCCGGCGTGCCCGACGAGATCAAGGACCGCATCTTCTACCCGCTGGTGTCGGGCAAGGATGGCGGGTCTGGCCTGGGCCTGAACCTGGCGCAGACCTTCGTGCAGCAGCACCAGGGACTGATCGAGTGCGACAGCAGGCCGGGCAGGACTGACTTCAAGCTGCTCATCCCCCTGCCTTGAAGCCTGGCGAGGGGGGTGTACGAACCGAAAGAATGCGCGCATGAAACCCATCTGGATCGTGGACGACGACCAATCGATACGCTTCGTGCTCGAGAAGGCGCTGGCGCGCGAGAACCTGCCCACGCGCAGCTTCACGAATCCACGCGAGACGCTGGCGGCGCTGGCCGACGCGGGCGAGGCTGACCTGCCCCAGGTGGTGGTCAGCGACATCCGGATGCCGGGCGGATCGGGCCTCGACCTGCTCGAGAAGGTCAGGCAGCGCCTGCCGGGCTTGCCCGTCATCATCATGACGGCGTTCTCCGACCTCGACAGCGCGGTGTCGGCCTTCCAGGGCGGCGCCTTCGAGTACCTGCCCAAGCCCTTCGACCTGCCCAAGGCGGTCGAGCTGATCCGGCGCGCCGCCGAGGAGAGCTCGCGCGAGCAGGTGGCCGAGGAAGGCCTGCTCGAGACGCCCGAGATGCTGGGCCAGGCGCCTGCGATGCAGGACGTCTTCCGCGCCATCGGCCGCCTGAGCCAGAGCAACGTCACCGTGCTAGTCACGGGCGAGTCCGGATCGGGCAAGGAGCTGGTCGCGCGCGCGCTGCACAAGCATTCGCCGCGCGCCAAGGGGCCGTTCGTCGCGATCAACACCGCGGCGATCCCGAAGGACCTGCTCGAGAGCGAGCTGTTCGGCCACGAGCGCGGCGCCTTTACCGGCGCGCAGGCGATGCGGCGCGGCCGCTTCCAGTCG
>JBDLTM010000286.1:0-3108 GCA_039805805.1 Pseudomonadota bacterium
AGAAGAGCTTCGTCGTCGCCGACGTGCCGGGCCTGATCGAGGGGGCTTCCGAGGGCGCCGGCCTGGGTCACCAGTTCCTGCGCCACCTGCAGCGCACCCGGCTGCTGCTGCACGTGGTCGACCTGGCGCCTTTCGACGAGGCGGTCGATCCGGTCGCGCAGGCCAAGGCGATCGCGAAGGAGCTCAAGAAGTACGACCCCGAGCTGCACGCCAAGCCGCGCTGGCTGGTGCTCAACAAGCTCGACATGATTCCCGCAGACGAGCGCGAGGCGCGCGTCAAGGACTTCGTCAAGCGCATGCGCTACAAGGGGCCGGTGTTCGAGATCTCGGCGCTGACGCGGGAAGGCTGCGAGCTGCTGGTGCAGAAGATCTACCAGCATATCGTCGCCACCCGCGAGGCCGAGAAGCCCCATGTCGAGGTCGACCCGCGCTTCGATGCCAAGCGTGCCCAGGCCGCCGACGAGGCGCCAGCCGTCGACAGCGACGATCCCCGCTTCCGCTGATGGGCGGGCTGGACGGCTGCCCGGTCGCCGGGGCGTTCAGCCTTTCGCAGTACGATCACGCCAGCCGAACGATAGCCCGAAAGACATGAGCACTGCCACCGAAGCCGACCGCGGCGTCACCCTTTCCGTCGATCCCACCGATCTGCTGAGCGGCGCGCGCCGCATCGTCGTCAAGGTCGGCTCCAGCCTGGTGACCAACGAGGGTCGTGGGCTGGACGAGGCCGCGATCGGCCAGTGGAGCGCCCAGCTGGCCGAGCTGGTCAAGTCCGGTCGCGAGCTGATCATGGTCAGCAGCGGCGCGATCGCCGAGGGCATGAAGCGTCTCGGCTGGAAGACCCGGCCCAAGCGCGTCAACGAGCTGCAGGCCGCCGCCGCCGTCGGCCAGATGGGCCTGGTCCAGATGTACGAGACCAAGCTGCGCGAGCAGGACATCGGCAGCGCGCAGGTGCTGCTCACGCACGCCGACCTCGCCGACCGCGAGCGCTACCTGAACGCGCGCTCGACCCTGCTCACGCTGCTCGAGCATGGCGTGGTGCCAGTCATCAACGAGAACGACACCGTCGTCAACGACGAGATCAAGTTCGGCGACAACGACACGCTGGGCGCGCTGGTCGCCAACCTGGTCGATGCCGACCTGCTGGTGATCCTGACCGACCAGAAGGGGCTCTACAGCGCCGATCCGCGCAAGAACCCCGACGCGCAGTTCATCCATGTCGCGCGCGCCGGCGACCCGCGCCTGGAGGAGATGGCCGGCGGCGCCGGCTCGCGCGTCGGCACCGGCGGCATGATCACCAAGATCGTGGCTGCCAGGCGCGCGGCAGGCTCGGGCGCCTCGACCGTGATCGCCTGGGGCCGCGAGCCCGACGCGCTGCTGCGCCTGACCCGCGGCGAGCTGATCGGCACCCTGCTGGTCGCGCAGACGCCCAAGCAGCAGGCGCGCAAGCAGTGGATGGCCGACCACCTGCAGCTGCGCGGCCACGTGACGGTGGACGATGGCGCTGCCGCGAAGATCCTGGCCGAGGGCAAGAGCCTGCTGCCGATCGGCATGACTGCGGTCAGCGGTGACTTCAGCCGCGGCGACGTGATCGCGGTGCGCGACGAGCAGGGCCACGAGATCGCGCGCGGCCTGGCCAACTACTCGGCCGCGGAGGCACGTCTGCTGTGCCGCAAGTCATCGAATGCCGTCGAGGGACTGCTCGGCTATGTGGCCGAGCCCGAGATGATCCATCGCGACAACCTGGTGCTGGTGCGCGGCTGACCGGCTGCGGGGCCGTCCGGGCCCCGCTTCAGGCCTGCCTGGGGTGCTGCGGGTCGGGGTCGAAGCTGGCGCCCGGGGGCAGTTCCAGGTGCACCGGCAGTGACGGGTGCGCAGGGACATGCTCGGCTGGCAGGTGGTGCGCCTCGGCGTAGGGCTGGCGCGGTCGCGCGTTGCCGCGCAGGTAGCGGTTGCGGCTCTCCTGGCGCGGCAGGTAGCGCGACAGCTCGTTGAGCGCCATCTCGTAGACCCCGCGCTTGAACTCGACCACCAGCTCGAGCGGGACCCAGTAGTCGTTCCAGCGCCAGGCGTCGAACTCCGGGTGGCTGGTCGCGCGCAGGTTCAGGTTCCAGTCGCCGCCGGTCAGGCGCAACAGGAACCAGATCTGCTTCTGTCCCCGGTAATGGCCGCGGGCATCCCGGCGGATGTAGCGGTCCGGCACTTCATAGCGCAACCAGTCCCGCGTGCGCGCGATGATGGCCACATGCTCGGGCTGCAGTCCGATCTCCTCGTGCAGCTCGCGGTACATGGCCTGCTCGGGGGTTTCGCCCCGGTCGATGCCGCCTTGCGGGAACTGCCAGGAGTGGGTGCGGATGCGCTTGCCCCAGAACACCTGGTTCTTCTGGTTGAGCAGAATGATGCCGACATTGGGCCTGAAGCCGTCTCTGTCAAGCATAATCAACCCCAAATTTTAAAACTGCGTTCATTATGCACCGCTAGAGGGCAGCTTGGCAGGCGCTGTCGGGGTTTGTTCCCGTCCGCTCAGGCCGTTCGAGAGTCGTGCGTGACGCCAGCCCGAGCACGAGATGAAAGCCTCCCAATTCCTGATTTCCACCCTCAAGGAAGCCCCGGCCGACGCCGAGGTCGTCAGCCACCAGCTCATGACGCGCGCCGGCATGATCAAGAAGCTGGGCGCCGGCATCTACACCTACATGCCGATGGGCCTGCGCGTGATCCGCAAGGTCGAGAACATCATCCGCGATGAGATGAACCGCGCCGGCGCGGTCGAGCTGACCATGCCCGTGGTGCAGCCCAGCGAGCTCTGGCAGGAGACCGGCCGCTTCGACAAGATGGGCCCCGAGATGCTGCGCATCAAGGACCGCCACGACCGTGACTTCGTGCTGCAGCCCACCTCCGAGGAGGTCGTGACCGACATCGCTCGCCAGGAGCTGCGCAGCTACAAGCAGCTGCCCAAGAACCTGTACCAGATCCAGACCAAGTTTCGCGACGAGCGCCGTCCGCGCTTCGGCCTGATGCGCGGGCGCGAGTTCGTGATGAAGGACGCCTACAGCTTCGACCGTGACCGCGACAGCGCGCAGGCCAGCTATCAGGTGATGGCGGCGGCCTACC
>JBDLTM010000287.1:0-3075 GCA_039805805.1 Pseudomonadota bacterium
CGGACCGGCTCGCGCTAGAACTGATGGGGCGCCGTCCCGACATCGTCGCGGCACGCCTGCAAGCCGAGGCCCAGACCAGCCGCATCGAGCAGAAGCGCGCCGAGTTCTATCCCAACGTCAACCTCTCGGCCTTCATCGGCGTGCAGTCGCTCGGGCTGGACATGCTGGGCAAGAGCGGGTCGGACATCGGCAGCGTGGGCCCCGCGATCTCGCTGCCGCTGTTCACGGGCGGCCGCCTGCAGGGTGAACTGCGCGGCGCGCAGGCCGCGCGCGCCGAGGCGGTCGCGCGCTACGACGCCACCGTCGCGCGCGCGTTGCAGGAAGTGGCAGACGCCACCATCGGCCTGCAGGCGCTGGCGCCACAGCTGGCCCAGGCGCAGCAGGCGGTCGACGCCGCCGCCGAGGCACACCGCATAGTGCGCCAGCGCTACGAGGGCGGGCTGTCGAACTACCTCGAGGTGCTGGCGGCCGAGGACGGATTGCTGGCCCAGCTGACGGCACAGTCCAATCTGCGAGCGCGCTCGTTCGTGCTCGACATCGCGCTGCAGCGCGCACTCGGCGGCGGCTACCAGCCCGCCCAGCGCTGAGTCGCTCCCATTCACCGATCAGGATAACCCGATGACCCAGAACCAAGCCGCTGACCACCTCATCAAGCAAGGCCGCAACCGCCGCCTGCTCGCGCTCGGCGGGACGGCCGCGCTGGGCGCGCTCGCATTCGCCGCCTACTGGACGCTGCACGCCTCGCATTTCGTCTCGACCGACAACGCCTACGCAGCGGTCGAGATCGCGCAGATCACGCCCGCCGTCGGCGGCATCGTCGCCCGGGTCGAGGTCAGGGACACGCAGCAGGTCAGCCAGGGCGATGCGCTGGTGACGCTGGACCCGACCGACGCCCGGCTGGCCGTCGCGCAGGCGCAGGCCGAGCTCGACCGCGCGATACGCCGCGTCAGGAGCCAGGTCGCGACCGATGTCAACCTGGGCGCGCAGATCGCCGCGCGCGAGGCCGACGAGAAGCGCGCCGCCGCGCAACTGGCCGCCGCGCAGGCCGACTTCGAGCGGGCCCAGACCGACCTCAAGCGTCGCCAGGCGCTGGTCGATTCCGGCTCGGTCTCGGGCGAGGAACTGACCCGCGCCCGCAATGCCCATGCCTCCGCCGAGGCCGGCCTGGCCGCGGCACGTGCCGCCGTCGCCCAGAGCGCCGCCCAGCTCAAGTCCGCCGTCGCGGCACGGCAGGCCAATGCCGCGCTGATCAGCGACACCACGCTCGACAGCAACCCCGAGGTCGACGCGGCGCGCGCGCGCCTGGACCAGGCCAGGACCGATCTCGAGCGCACCGTGATCAAGGCGCCGGTCGACGGAGTGGTCGCCAAGCGCCAGGTCCAGCTCGGACAGCGCGTCCAGCCCGGCGTGCCGCTGATGGCCGTGGTGCCGGTCAATGACATCCATGTCGATGCCAACTTCAAGGAAGTCCAGCTGCAGAAGGTGCGCGTCGGACAGCCGGTCACGCTGCACGCCGACCTCTACGGCAAGGATGTGACTTTCCACGGCGTGGTCGAGGGATTCTCGGGCGGATCCGGATCCGCCTTCGCGGCGATCCCGGCGCAGAACGCGACGGGCAACTGGATCAAGGTGGTCCAGCGCCTGCCCGTGCGCATCAAGCTCGATCCCGCCGAGCTGCAGGCGCATCCGCTGAGGGTCGGCCTGTCGATGAGCGCCGAGATCGACACCCGCAGCACCCGGCAGTGAGCGAGGTCCAGCCATGAGCCAAGCCCGCAATCCCGAAAGCGAGATCGAGCCGCTGACCGGCGGCAAGCTCTGGCTCGCCGCGCTGATGATCGCCGCGGCCAACTTCATGGCTGTCCTCAACATGACGGTGGCCAACGTCTCTGTGCCTAGCATCGCGGGCGCGCTCGGTGCGGCGACCAGCCAGGGCACCTGGGTCATCACCTCGTTCGCGGTCGGCGAGGCCATCACTGTGCCCTTGACCGGATGGCTGGCGGCGCGCTTCGGCGCGGTGCGCCTGTTCACGAGCTCGATGATCCTGTTCGGCGTTTTCTCGACGCTCTGCGGGCTGGCGCCATCGCTGGGCGTGCTGGTGCTGATGCGCGTGCTGCAAGGCCTGTGCGGCGGCCCGCTGATGCCGCTGTCGCAGACGCTGCTGATGAGGATCTTCCCGCGGGAGAAAGTCGCCGCCGCGATCGGCCTGTGGTCGATGACGACGCTGATCGCCCCCGTCATCGGGCCGATCCTGGGCGGCTGGCTCTGCGACGAGTTCAGCTGGTCGTGGGCCTTCCTGATCAACAGTCCGATCGCGATCGGTTTCGGCTTCTACACCTGGCGCCTGATCCAGCGCTACCAGGACGCGCCGCGCCGCAAGCCGATCGACCGCGTCGGGATGGCGCTCCTGGTGGTCTGGGTCGCTGCACTGCAGCTGATGCTCGACGAAGGCAAGAACCTGGACTGGTTCGCGTCGACCCAGATCGTGACGCTGGCCGTGATCGCCGTCTTCGGCTTTGCCGCCTTCCTGATCTGGGAGCTGCACGAGCCGCACCCGATCGTCGACCTGCGCGTGTTCCGGCACCGGGGCTTCACGGTCAGCGTGCTGACCATCAGCCTGACTTTCGCGGCCTACTTTGCCACCGCCGTGCTGACCCCGCTGTGGCTGCAGAGCTTCATGGGCTATAACGCCACCCATGCCGGAATGACCACCGCCTGGACCGGCGTCAGCGCCCTGCTGGTCGCGCAGGCGGTGGCGCGCAGCCAGCGTGATCCGCGCCAGATCGTCTTCATGGGCGTGATCTGGATGGGGCTGATCACGCTCTGGCGCAGCATCGCCACGACCGACATGGGCTACTGGGACATCGCGCTGCCCTTGATGGCGCTGGGCCTGGGCATGCCCTGCTTCTTCATTCCCTCGACCGGGATCGCGCTCGGCAGCGTGGATCCGCGCGAGGTCGAGTCAGCCGCCGGACTGATGAGCTTCCTGCGCACGCTCTCGGGCGCGTTCGCGACCTCGATCGTGACCACGGCCTGGACCGACCAGGCGACGCGCCACCATGCCGAGCTCGTCGGCCT